>DRHD01000318.1 GCA_011049795.1 Porticoccus sp. | reverse complement strand
CTTAAAACCCCAGCCACCATTGATGTGCCAGAGCGTGGTAAGCCTGTTATCAATATCGGTTTTTGAGAAAAATTAGTCATTTAGTGGGCACAAAAGTGTGGACCCTACTCCCACATATCCCTGAATTTCGCTGGATGATGGAGCGAGCAGACTCGCCCTGGTATCCAAGTATGCACTTATTCCGCCAACCCACTCCAAATAACTGGAAAGGGTTATTTTCTCAAGTTGATACAGCACTAGAACAATGGCTGGAACAAATGCCTTCTTGTTAAAACTAATTACCCTATACACCTGACATCACCAAGTATGAAAGAGCCCCCTAAATGACTAATTTTTCTCAAAAACCGATATTGATAACAGGCTTACCACGCTCTGGCACATCAATGGTGGCTGGGGTTTTAAGCGCTAGTGGTGCCTGGAGCGGTTCAACCGTGCAGGGAAATGAGGCCAATCCTAAAGGTTTTTTTGAACACATTATACTTCGAGAGAAAGTAGTTAAACCTATTCTGGAACAGCTTAAAGTGGACCCATTAGGCGTACGCAGCGTACCCAACTTACAACCAGATACTAAAATAGAACAACTGGGCGCCATGATCTATAACATAATAAAAAGTGATAATTACGCCGAAAAACAGCCATGGTTATTCAAAGATGCAAAACTTACTCTTATCTGGCCAATATTTGTAAATGCATTCCCAAAAGCTCAATGGGTTATTGTTCGCAGACCGATTGAACGGGTTATCGACTCCTGCCTGAAAGCCTCGTTTATGCAGCAACATTCCGAAAGTCGGGATTTTTGGCAGCAAGTGATGACCGCGTATCTAAAGAAACTTGAGGAGCTAACTAAAACAGCCAAGAATGTAATCTGCATTGATACAGACAGAATTATTAATGGTAATACTAGTATTACCCAGCAGTTGGTCGAGCAATGCGGGCTAACTTATGATCAAAATATCATTGACTCATTTGTCGATAAGCAACACTGGCACCACCACCAATAACCTTTTTTTATAAACCACCATCAAGCCAACCGGCAATAAAAACCATCCAAAGTACTCTCTGGACACTCAACCCTGCTTTATAATTTTCTCTACCGCCAACAACCCGGCAATCGAAATCACATCGGTAATTTCTCCCCGCTCAAGCATCGCTATCGCCTCACTAAAGGGTAATTGCTTAACCACTAAATCCCCCTCGGTATCCCCCAAGTCCTGCTCACCCGATTGCAGGCTACGCGCCAGAAACACATAACCTTCTTCGTCAGTCACTGAATTTGAAGTATGCAATTTAAATAGCTGCTGCCAATCACCGCCGTGCAAACCGGTTTCTTCTTTTAATTCTCGTTGCGCCGACAACAGGGGAGCCTCATCCAATGGCCCGCCGCCCATAGGGATTTCCCAACTGTACTCATCTAACGCATAACGATACTGGCCAACCAATATTGTATTATTGTGCTCATCCAGCGGAATGATACCAATGGCGCGGCTTTTAAAATGTACCTTACCGTAAATTCCCTCGGTACCACTGGGCGTGATCACCTCTTCATGGTGCAGGGTCATCCACGGATTGGAATATACCTCGGTGCTTGTTTTTCTGGTCCAGGGGCCAATTTTTTTAGCTTGCTTATTTTTATTGTTCGTCATAATTACTGCCAGCAAAAAGAAGAACTGACAGTTTATGCCGGCAGAAAAAAAAAGCCAGAGTTAAAAACCCTGACTTTAATTAACAATACGATAATTGGCGTGATTAGAACTCGTAATCACCACTGTTTTCAATACCATCAACACACTGCAATACCCGAATCTGGCGATCACCTTCCTCTTCGCCCATCAACGGTAATAACTGATTGTAAACTGGATCTACATCGCGATTAAAAGCGGCGCAGCGATTACGGTAATCCCTATCCGCCACTTTAGACATATCCACGCCTTCCAAGCAGTTTTCTGGAATACCGGTTTCCAGCAAGTCCGCCCAGTGGGTACGGTACTTATCCAAAAAGGGACTCAGCTGCTTGAACAAATCTTCATTGGCGGCACGTCCCGCCAACATCCAAGGCGACATAAAGGCCCATTGACGAAGACCTAACTCTTCAGACTTGGTAATACCATCAATCGCATAAAGTTCTTTATTCACCGCTGACAAGGGCTCATAAACGTGGTTGACGTAATTTAAGTTTGCAGCAATATCAACACCGGGCATAATTTCACAGTGATAGGCATAGTGCCCCATGTGCGCGAGGTGAACTGAATCCACGGTATAATGTGGTGCGGGGTTATCTTTATCGGTAAAGCAAAACATCATATGCGAATCAACGCCGGGCGGATTAGCTACCAGCCCTACGTAAACAATTTTATAAACGCCATCTTTGCCCATCCAGATACGCTGCTCACCCACTTCTTTACCGCCACGGGCAAACATCACCGTGTGGTAGGCGCCGCCATCGTCTCCTGTTACTTCGGTCATATTGAAACGATCGACTACATAGTCAATGGCATCCCAACACAATTTATAGGCCAATGTTTTTTCTGCAATATACTTTTCGATTTCGTCGGACATGAGAGCTTACCTCTTCCATTATTGTTAGACATTACTGGCGCCAGAGAAACCATCGGCTCTCCGCCACCCACTATGAATTAAAGATGGCAACATGGTAAGGCCACCGATAATGGGTTTCAAGCGCCACTATGTAAAGTTAAGTAAGTCAGCACCATAGGAGGAGTATTGGCCATGATGTTTAGATCAAAGCGATTTTCACCTGAGGCTACAGCCCCTGTTTACAGCTCGATTAATGATCCCACCACCCCTTATTTTCAGCGCTATCGTCAACTGCACCATCAAACATCATGCTAAAGTTATTCGACGATAAAAGGCGGAGAACCCAATGAGCATAGGCATTCAAATCAAACAATCACTAATGATTATTACCTTGCAGCGCCCCGCACAACGCAACGCCGTGGACGGCCCCACCGCCAAGGCCCTCGCCGATACCTTCCGGGAATTTGAACACAACGACGATCTCACTGTGGCGATATTGACCGGCGAGCAAACGTTTTGCGCCGGTGCCGACCTCAAAGCCGTGGCTGAACAGGGTGACCGCGCCACCCGCCTGGAAACCGAAGGCGATGGCCCTATGGGACCAACCCGTATGCAATTATCCAAGCCTGTCATTGCGGCCATTGAAGGACATGCCGTTGCGGGCGGACTGGAATTAGCCCTCTGGTGTGACCTGCGTATTGCCGCCGAGGATGCTGTGCTTGGGGTATTTTGCCGACGCTTTGGTGTGCCACTGATTGATGGTGGCACCGTGAGATTACCAAGGCTGATCGGCGAAAGCCGCGCCATGGACTTAATACTAACCGGCAGACCGGTCAGTGCTAGCGAGGCACTGGAAATAGGATTAGTCAATCGACTGGCACCTAAAGGTGAAGCACTCGCTCATGCCGAAGCCTTAGCCCAAAGCTTGTGCCTACTCCCCCAAATCTGTCTGCGCTCTGACCGCGCGAGTATGCAGGCACAACATGGCATGCCTCTACCCGACGCCATCGCTCAAGAGTTTTCCAAAGGCATGGCAG
>DRHD01000317.1 GCA_011049795.1 Porticoccus sp. | reverse complement strand
TGCGTATTCCGGCGAAGCTGAACAGCCATTCCGGCGGAAGATGAACACTTCCCAACCCTAAACATTGGCCAACATCTTTTTACACCAAGTGTTCATCTTCAGTCAATGAACTCATTGCCTTTCTCATAGATTCTCCTTTGAGCTGTAGCTTGTGTGCGTTGTGAAGAAGCCGATCAAGGATGGCATCGGCCAATGTGGCGTCGCCGATATAGGTGTGCCATTTAGTCATCGGTAATTGACTGGTGACGATGGTGGATTTGCTGCCGTGACGGTCCTCCATTATCTCCAATAGATCATTGCGCTGACTTTGCGTTAAGGTCTCCAATCCCCAGTCGTCGATGATGAGTAAGTCGGCTTTTGCTATTTGATTAATGAGTTTGAGGTAACTGCCATCACCATGGCTGATGGTGAGCGATTCAAACAACCGTGAGGCTCGGTAGTAACGCACACTGTAATCGTGGTGGCAGGCATGATGACCGATGGCACAAGCCAAATAGGTTTTACCACAACCAGTCGGGCCAGTGATCATCAGGTTCTGGTTTTTCCCTATCCACTCGCCTGTTAACAGATTGGCTACCTGAGATTTTATTAGACCTCGCGGGTGCGCGTAGTCAATATCCTCAATCCTAGAATCTTCCTTAAAACGCGCCGCTTTTAGTAAACGTTGCAGTCGCTTGTTGGCGCGTGATGTAAGTTCCTGACTGACCATAATACCTACGCGCTCATCAAAGCTAAGATCATCGTAAGTTTGCGGTTGGCTCCATTGTAATTCCAAGGCTTGCGCCATACCGCTGAGTTTTAGGGTGCGCAGCTGATTTAAGTATTGTTGTTGTGACATTAGATTTATCCTTTGTAATTAATGGTAATACTGTGGGCCACGAATATTGTCGTGATCATCACAGGTGGCTTCTTCGGTTGCTGTACGCTGTTCATCGAGTGATAGTTCAAGTTGATCAATGCCATTTTTTAAAATTGATTTTATGCTTTTTACATACGGTGAATGGATAGCTACCGCTCGCCGACAAGCGGCATCCAATCGTTGCTTGTTATACGTCCTCGATAAATTCAACAACCCTAGACAGGCGCGATAGGCTTGTTCAGGGTGTGGCTTACGGTCGAGCATGGCCTGAGTCATCAGCTGAACATTGGGCCCAAGATCTTTTGCCCAGTTGAGTAATCGATCTGGCGACCACTCTTTGTGTTTACGGTGAGCCGTTGGCATATGGTTTGTATCAGTGGTATAGCCACCTTTAGCGTTCCTTCGGGCATGACGGGCGATTTGTTTGCCTTTAAAGAACACTGCTACTGAATCACGTGTTGCTTGCACTTCGACTTGATGTTTTACCAAGTGATGAGGCACCGAGTAATAGTGTTTGTCATACTCCAGGTGATAATCGATATTGACCCGCGCCAATTTGAAAGCTGTGAATTGAAACCGAGAACTTGGCAGGGCCTTGAGGGCGGGCTTATCAAGCGCTTCAAATTGACTCAAGCGAGTGCCAGGTAATTTTTTAAACGGCCTGCTGTTAAGGTCTTCCAACAGGAAACGAATCTGCTGGTTGAGTGCGGCTAACGTGAAGAATGTTTGGTGGCGCAGGCGCGCCATAATCCAACGCTCTACGATGAGCACGGCATTCTCTGCCTTGGCCTTGTCTTTTGGTTTGTAAGGCCGTGCAGGAATCACTGTGGTCTTGTAGTGGCTCGCCATGTGTTGATAACTACTGTTAATTACCGGCTCGTAACGACAGGGTTTAGTGACCGCACTTTTTAAATTATCGGGCACCAATATTTCAGGGACGCCGCCGAAGAATTCAAAGGCATTGACGTGTGACTGAATCCAGTCCGGCTTAGTCTGTGTTCGCGTGGCTTCAGCAAAGGTGTAATTACTGGCACCCCAAGTAGCAACAAAAATCTGTGCATTACACACCTCGCCCGTGTCGGGATTAATGATAGGCATCGTTGGCCCGCAGTAATCAATAAACAGTTTCTCTCCGGCTTTATGAATCTGGCGCATGGAGCGTTTAAGAGTGAGCACCCAATCACGGTAACGCTGACAATATTGAGAGTATTGATAGCCGTGCTCGCCCTGAGCTTGTTTGTACTCTTCCCAGAGTAATTGCTTGGTAACGCCTTTGCGTTTGAGCTCTTTGTGGATTGCGGCATAGTCCGGTTCGACGAACCCACTTCTGACGGGTGCTAACTGATGGGGAAAGAGCGCGTGTTCGAGACCGTTGTCGTCCAGATCGCCAGGGAGGGGCCAGGATAATCCGGCCTCTTTAGCTCGATTTAGATGAAGGGAGACGGTGCCCAACCCGATATGCAGGCTGCGGGCGATCTGCCGCAGGCTCAAACCGGATTCAAATTTAAGCCGCAAAACCTCTTTAATAAGTCGCATTGATGTTCTCTCTGCTGGCATCGGTGCCTTCTCCTAGGAAATGAAAAGCACAAGGGTACCAAAGGTGAATAAAATCAATACTTAAGGTGGGAAAGTTACGATCATCCGGGATTGATTCCGGATGATGAACACCGATTCCGGAAAATGAACAAAAGTGTTCACCTTCCGCCGGAATCGGTGTTCATCATGAATCGTAATGGGTGTTCATCTTCAATCGGAATAGGTGTTCAGCATGGTCCGGAATACGCACGACCAAGGAAAACCTTGGATTATGAAACACCAGCTGATAGATTTAGCCAGTAACTTGCTGCGACCGGTTGAACTCACAACCCAAAGCAGTCATGAGGTTGTTGGGCGTACAAGGCGTTTCACTCTATGCCGATCGACCTAGAATAGGTTTATAAAAACACGTCACCGCGAAAGAGAAACCTCTGATACTTAAGGGCTTTGGAAGTGTAATTCGACAGTAATTCCTACCGCCCGGTTCGTAGGCGCGCCTGGTTAACAGCGGGTGGAGGCGATTCATTACATCAATACGGTTTTGACAATTTAATTCCTTAGAATACGAAAACCTAGTCTCAAGCAACCACCCGCTCACATTATGTATACGCACTGACCCCGAGATTTCGATAATGACTTGCTGACACCAGATGCCTGCCAATATTAAATCAGTAGTAGAACCAGGCTGTGTAGAAAATGATATTTGGTGGGAAGCAGTGGCGCTTGTAAGTATGCATGGGGCAACTATGCTCATATCAACAAGCTAACTTACCGGTACGCAGTCAAACAAATAGCGAATTATGTCAGCTTGATAAACCAGGCTTCTCGCGCTTTATACGTGTTACCTAAATGATCTATCAGTGTGCGCACCGGCAGTGACTGCACCCGGTTAAAGGGGGAGACCGCATAAACACCCTGGCGTTTTGCGCTGAACTCAGGCCATAGCTCTAGCAGTTCTCCTCGCTCAAGCTCCCGATGAACCAGGCATTTGGGCACGTACATAATACCGTGTCCTACCAAGCAGGCGCGCTTAAGCGCGATGGCGTTGTTACTGGCCAGAGCACCCGTCACCGAAACCATCGTACTTTTGCCCGCCGTATTTTTAAAGTGCCAGTTTGTACCGCCGCCTTCCTGCAAGCTGTAGATCAGGCAGTTGTGCTCACTCAACTGTGAAGGTTGCTCGAGGTTCGTGTGCTTGAGCAAATAGGCCGGTGCGGCACACACTACCCAGTCGGAGTGCACCAGTAGCCGCGCCTTGAGATTAGAATCTTGCAGCTGTCCGGTGCGAATGGCGATGTCCACCCCCCCCGCAATCAGGTCAACAAAGTTATTTTCTAAGCGCAGGTCCACTTGCACTTGGGGATAGAT
>DRHD01000316.1 GCA_011049795.1 Porticoccus sp. | reverse complement strand
CTCTTATCGTAACGATATTCGAAGTCTGCAGTAGCACAACCAAAGGCAGAGAAACCAGCAGCCCAAGCAGGAACGATAACGTCTTTAAAGCCCAAGCCTTTGGTGTAACCGTAGGCGTGAACTGGACCACCACCACCGTAGGAGAAGCACACGAAGTCACGTGGGCTGTAACCCTTACCGGTAATCATCGCACGAAGGTGCTGACGCAAAGAAAGGTCAAGCAGTTCGATTACACCAGCAGCCGCATCTTCAACAGATAGGCCAAGTGGCGTAGCGATTTGGTCTTGAATGCACTGGCGAGCGCGAGGCACGTCCAGGTCCAGAATACCGCCGAGGAAGTTATCTGGGTTCAGGTAACCAAGGATGATGTGACAGTCAGTTACAGATACTACATCCAGACCACCTTCTGGCCAGCAAGTACCTACACGGTAACCAGCACTATCAGGACCCAACTTCAGAGACTGAGAGTAAGGATCGATACGTACGAAACTACCCGCACCAGCTCCGATGGTATCCATAGCAACCATTGGCAGAGACAGCACCAAACGAGCCACGTCGCCGTCTTTGTGGATAGAGAAGTTATTTTGAGTGATCAAAGCCATATCGAAGCTGGTACCACCGATGTCGGAACATGCGATGTTTTCATAACCAAGCTGCTCACCCAGGTATTTAGCACCGATGACACCACCGATTGGACCAGATACTAGCGTACGAGCCAGTTCTTTTGCTTTCCAGCCAATAGTACCGCCGTGACTTGCCATTACACGCAAGTCGAAAGTAGCACCTTCGGCTTTCATGCGATCGCTCAAGTCTCTCAGAATGGCACGAGAAGGCTCTGCTGCATAAGCTTCAAGGATGGTTGTGTTGGTACGGTGACTTTCTTTACGTACTGGGTAGTAGTCAACAGAAGCAAAGACTGGGATATCAGCACCCATTTCTTTAGCCACTTCAAGAACAACATTACGAACAGCACGTTCGTGCTCGCCGTTCAGGTAAGAGCTGATCATGCTGATCGCAATAGCTTTAACGCCTTGATCAATCAGTTCACGAGCTGCTTCACGCGCTTCATGAAGACGAACAGGAATGACAACTTGACCTTTACAGTCAATACGCTCGGTAACACCGCGAGTATCGTGAATGTGAACCAGAGACTCATCAAAACGGTGCGTATTAAGGTGAAGGCGATCTTCAAACGCGTAACCCAGGTAGCACTGAAGTGCACGACCCATACGGTGGAAATCTTCAAAACCTTTACTTACGATCAAACCAGTACGAAGACCTTTACGACCAACAACACGGTTGAGCATGGCTGTACCAGAGAATACACAGGTAACCATTTCTGGGTATACTTCTTGTACTTCTTTGCCCCAGTGAGCCAGTGCATCTTTACTGGATTCCAGTACTGCATTTGCTTCGTCGCTATCACTCTGGGCTTTACCAACAACAAACGTGCCGTCTTTACGTACAAAGAACGTATCGGTCATCGTGCCGCCAGCGTCGATCCCTAGGACCTCGACGGGATTAGTTAAATCATTCAAGTTTATATCCTCTAATTATGAGTTGTTAACTTCTACTCCCTGCCACACTTATAAATCGACAGGTTAGTTCACTGCGATCCGGGGACGGGAGTACCCTCGGATACGACTATTGCAACAGCCGTGCCAATGAGAAATTATCATTAGATTTTATTGGCTTACAAAAAACTACTGATTAATTCCGCGGTCAAAAACCCCTGAAACGTTTGAATTTCAGTCATCGACCGAGCATTAATCGAACAGATTAAAGCATGGTGTTGGGGGGGTGTCCAATAAAACTGTCGAGCCTGCCTCAGGCTCAGGCTGAGTTATAGGTTACACAAACACTCCTACTAGAAGAAGGACAAGACAACCCTTCCTGCTCTATAATCATACAATCCTAACTGTAAAGCGTATTCTGCGTGATTGTGCCATGACGAATGATTCACCCCTAAAAGGCTCTACTGCTGTAGAGCACCCGACACGTATCGCCACTGCTCGAGAAAAGCTCCAAACCGGCGGCCACCTGACCGATGATACAGTACGCCCGGTTATCAGGGACTCTTGGGAAAGGTGCATGGATGGACACGTTGACCCCCTTGTGGCCAAGCGAAGCCTAGATCTCAACGAAGACCAACTCCAAAATCTTAAGCAACAAAACCAAGAACTGATTTCAGCATCAGACATCATTATGTGCGAGGTCAAAGAGTTGCTGGCGGAGTCAGGCACCATCATGCACCTAGTAGCACCATCGGGGACGATCCTGAATTACGAGGGGGACCCTGCCACTCTAGAGTTAGCCCACAACTATCGGCTCGCTCCCGGCGCTAACTGGTCTGAACACGCCACAGGTACCAATGCCATTGGTACCGCACTTAAGAATGCCGCCCCCGTTCAGGTTCATGCCTTTGAACACTACTGTGAAAACATCAGCCGCTGGACTTGCTCTGCTGCGGTGATCAGAGACCCCTTTGAAAAGCGACTTCTAGGTGCGGTGAATATTTCTGGTCTTGAAGATACACTTCATGACTACTGCTTGGCTTTGGCCCTCTCAGGTGCGCGCAGGATCGAGGGGCAGTTTGCCCAACTCAAGCTTGCCAAGAGAGACACCCTTCTCGGTGTGACCATCAACCGCTTAACCTCATCAGGCAATGATGGCGTCCTACTGTTTGATTTGGACGGCAAATTAGTCCGCGCCAACCCACAGGCTGACAGAGTTCTCGCGGCACGAGGCATGAGAATAAATCTCACACCATACAACCCTATTCTCACGCTCAACGAAGAAGGGAACTACTTTGCTGAATCTGTATCTGTTCTAAATCAAATTGATCAACGCTGGATCGAACCGGTGATACATCAAGGGGAATCTATTGGCTACTTGGCCGTCATCTCACTGCCATCACGACACCCCCAAGCCATATCCAGCAATAGCCCTGCCAGCACACCAGCGCCTGACGAAACCACAGGGTTTTCTCGCCTGATCGGTCAAAGCCGAATATTTCAAACGACTGTACAGCAAGCAAAGCGTCTGGCGAAAGCGCCGATACCCGTGCTGTTGCAAGGGGAAACTGGTGTCGGTAAAGAGCTGTTTGCCAGAGCAATGCACGAAGAAGGAAAGACTCAACATGGAGAGTTCGTTGCTCTCAACTGTGGCGGCTTATCACGAGACCTGCTGGCAGGAGAACTGTTTGGCCATGTAGAAGGCGCATTTACCGGGGCTCGTCGTGGCGGCATGCCGGGCAAGATAGAGGCCGCTAATGGCGGCACATTGTTTCTGGACGAAATCGGTGAAATGCCCCTTGACCTACAACCAATGTTTTTACGAGTGTTGCAAGAATCTGAGATCTGCCGCGTCGGTGAGACAAGGCCACGTAAAGTCAACCTTCGGCTGATTGCTGCCACTAACCGGGACCTATCTCAGGAAGTGGCCGAAGGTCGTTTCCGGATGGACCTCTACTACCGAATCTCTTCCATGACGCTAACAGTTCCAGCCCTACGAGAAAGAAAGGGTGATGTATCACTGCTGGCCGAGAATATTTATGCTCACCTAATCGAGCAGCACTCCGGTGGGGATAGGCGTCTGAGCAAACCCCTGCTTGAGCTACTGGAAAAACATTCCTGGCCAGGTAACATTCGGGAGCTCAGCAATCTGATCACAGCAGCATTCTTTCTTTCTGATCAGGAGGAACTGCGGCCTGAGGATTTACCTAATGATTTCATGGCTTCCTCTGCAGAAGCTGCTGATGAAGAGGGCAGCAACCCTTTGGATTTGGCAGAAAAAGACGTGATTACCCGCGCCATTCGAGAGCAGGGCGGCAATTTAACCAAAGTCGCCAAGCAACTGAATATTGCCAAGAGTACGCTTTACATCAAGTTAAAAAAGTATGGCATTCAGCGCTCCTGAATAATGCCTTAGATGACAGTGCTTCTATATATAAGGTAACTCACTCCCATGCTGGAATGTTTTAACCCGCTCAGGAATGCTCTGTAGAACTGGATGTTTCCACAATGACCTCTCGCCCCATACGCAAGACTCTCTTTGCCAGCTGAACCTCCTTAAGAAACAGCAGCAACGCCATAATCAACACCACTAATGCAAGAACATAAAGCCCAACAATCAAACCACCAATATTTAATCCCCAAAAACCGCCCACAAAAAGACTGACAATCAATGTACAGACCAACAACCCCGAGGTGGTACAAAGGGCGATGGCCCAGTTAATAATATTGATCCGACGCCACAACACCACCAACTCTCTGTGATACGCGGCCTGCTGCGAAGTATCACGCAACCTGGCTTCCCGCTGCTCGACCACTCGGGCACGGTCAACAATTCGGCCTAAACGGCCAGACATGACATTTAGAAAACCAGCGATGCCCGCCAATAAAAAAACCGGCGCGACAGATAGCTGGATGATCAGGGCTAAATCAGTTGCTGTACTTAATAATGGGTTCATCGTTTCTCAATCACCGTTATAGCGCTAGCCTCATACATACTCAGCTAAAAATACTAGCCAAGCTCATCTGGGATGGCAGCCTCTTTTCGCCAGTCGCTGAACATTGCTTTTACCCTTTCCCCTGACACATAAATTGATGGCACCAATAAAAGGGTGACAAATGTTGCCAGTAACACACCAAAGGCCAAAGAGATGACCATTGGAATCAGAAACTGTGCCTGAGCACTTCGCTCAAACAGAATGGGCATCAGCCCAAAAAAGGTGGTGAGTGACGTTAATACAATAGGGCGGAAGCGATCTCGCGCTCCCTGCACCACTGCTTCAAAAGGCTTCCAACCCTCTTTCATCAGCTGGTTGATACGATCAATCAGCACCAGGTTATCGTTGACCACAACACCTGCCGCTGCCAACACCCCCATCATCGAAGGCATACTGATTTCCTTGCCCAGCAAAAGGTGGCCTACGATCGCACCGGCAACCCCAAAGGGCACCGCACTGAGAATGATCATTGGCTGCCAATATGAACGAAACTCCACAGCCAGAAATGCATAAATTGCCAGCAAGGCCAACGCCATCAATTGCAGGAACCCTGTTTCAAATTCAGCCTGATCTTTTTGGGCCCCATCAATCTCCATGGATATTCCTGGAAATTTTTCTTGCAGCTCGGGCCAGTATTGTTTTTTTAGTGCAACAACAATCTCATTGGCTGAGGAAGAGCCCTTGGCTAATTCACCCTTGATCTCGACCATGCGCATCCGGTCACGACGCTTAATCTCAGAATAGCCGGGAACAAACTTTGCGTCGGCTACGGCATTGAATGGCAACTCACGGTTATCGGAGGTGCGTATCCGCATATCCTCCAGTGAGGCCAGCGAAGCACGCTCATCGATGGGGTAACGCACCATCACCTTAACGTCTTCACGCTCACGGGGAATCCGCTGAGCTTCAGCGCCGTAGAATGCATTGCGAAGCTGCCCAGCAATATCACTGAGCCCAACCCCCAACGTATCAGCATTATCCTTAAGACTAATTTCAATTTCTTTGCGCGCTGAGCGAATAGAATTAGACATGTTGTAGACGCCGGGATAGCTCAACAGCGCTGTCTCAATATCAACCGTAGCAGCCCGCAGCTCATCAATACTCCGACCTTTCAATACTAGGTTAATATCCTTTGGCTTCCCCATCAGCGTATATTCAACATCGAACTCTTCCACATTTTCAACTGGACCAATGTGCTTAAGCCATAATCCGGCCACATCTTTAGACGACACTGAACGAGTTTCATTACTCGAAAGTTCGAGCACAATAGATACATTATTTTCATTGCTTTCAGCATAGTGATTTTTCAGCATCGATTGGCCGCTTTCACTAATTAGCAATGGTTCCTTTTTCAGCGTTCTCACTGCCTCTTCTAGCTGCTCCATAATTTTTAGTGATCGCTTGAAGCCACTACCCTCTTGCAGCTCAACCGTTGCACGTAGGTACTCACCCTCAACAACGGGGAAGAAAGAGACCCGCAGCCAACCACTGAAAAAGATACCTAACACAATGATCAATACAGCCACAAAAGAGGCTATGGTGATATGAGCATGCTGCAAGGACCGCTCCAGAAAGGGTCTGTATTGATTTTCTGCAAAGCTTTTTAACTGTGCCGATGCTTTTTGACGGGCATGATAGACCCATCGTGCAATCAACCACCGAGGTTCCTTCTCCGGTTTCAGGCGGCGCAGATGCGCGGGTAAAATCAGGAAAGACTCAACGAGTGAAAAAGCCAGAGCAATAATGGCCACCTTCGGCATCACCACCATTAGCTTGGTGGAATCACCCGGTAGCAGCAGCATTGGTATAAAAACAATGATGGTCGTAATCACAGCAAAGGTAACCGGCTTGGAAACTGACTTAGCACCTATGGCAGCACTATCGTGACCATTAAGCCCACGCTCATAATGGGAGTGAACACTTTCACCCACCACAATGGCATCGTCCACCACAATCCCTAGAATGAGCAGGAAAGCGAACATCGATACTACGTTTACACTAATACCAAAATAAGGCATCAGCCACAGGGTGCCCAGATAGGAGATACCAATCCCTGCCGCTACCCAAAATGCCAAGGCTGGGCGCAGAAAAAGCACCAACAAAGCAAACACTAACAAGAGTCCACCCAGACCATTACGCAACAATAAATCAATCCGACTACTGAGGTAGACCGATAGATCTCGCCATACCACCAATTCAACACCATGCTGTAGGCTAGGAACCTTCTGTTCGACATACTTCCTGACAGCATCTGAGGTCGTAATCACGTCTGGATTACGGGTATTAAACAGGTTGATAAAGACGGCTGGCTTACCGTTAAACTTGGACACGACATCCTGTTCGGCAAAACCATCATTAATATGGGCTATCTCCCCAAGGCGAACCTGCGTACCGTCCGCATTACGCAGCACCACAATATTTTCAAAATCCTGACGGTTATAGGCCTGCCCACGAGTTTGCAAAACAATGTCACCTGCTTGCTCACGAACCTCTCCGGCGGGCAGATTGATTGAAGAGCGACGAATAGCCTCAACTACATCGTTAAACCGTAGCTGGTATTTGCGCAGGGTTTCTTCCGAGACCTCAACGGAAACCTCTTCGGGCCGGGTACCCCCGATTTCTGCCAAAGTCACCCCAGGTAATTTAATCACCTCATCCCTGATCTCCTCAGCCAACCGTTTGAGGTCCCACTCATTAAGTGGGCCGGCCACCGCAATGCTGAGGAGCTGGGTTCTAGCGAGAATCTCCTTAATCTGTGGGCGCTCAGAATTCACTGGAAATGTGCTGATGGCATCCACTCGGGCTTTAACATCATTAAGTAGTTTCTGGGTGTCATAGCCGTCGGCTACTTCGACTTCTATGCGGCCTGCCCCCTGATAGGCAAAGGAGCGAAGCTCTTCAATACCATCCAGGTCGTGAATTTCTTCTTCCACCCGGGTACATATCTGTTCTTCGACCTCTTTCGGTCCCGCACCCGGATAGGGAACAACAACCTGTACAATATCCCGTGGAATTTTCGGGAACATTTCTTTGTCCAGATCTGGCAGGCTGGTGATACCACCCACCAAAATCATTAGCATCAGTAAATTAGAGGCAATGGGGTTGTTAACAAACCAGGCCAGAAGACCTTTGCTAGCCGTACTCATGATTATTGAGCCACCAATTCGTCAGGCGTTGATATAACGGGAGAGATTTTCATCCCCTCTACCACATAGCCAGGCCGATCGAGCAAAACAATCTCACCGGCCTCTACGCCAGTAACAAATGCTGTCTCCTCTCGATCCTGCAACACCCTCACTGACAGGATTTTCAACCTATTATCGTCACCCACAATCAGTAGCTTGTCTTTTTCGTAAAGCGCCATGCGTGGAACCACTATTACCCCATCAAAGGTTCGACCTAATATTTCCGCATTCACAAACAGGCCTATCACCAATGGTGGATTGCTCTCAAATGGCTTATCCACCTCTACAATTCCATACATAACCCGGCTACGGGTATCGATACTGGCATCAGTACGAGAGATCACGCCCTGCCATTGATAGTGTTCACCGCTGAGCATTGCAGAAAGCGTCACGGGCAGTTGATTACCTTGATGTGGTTGTAATGGCAGGTTCAGCAACCCTGTCTGAGAGGCGGTTAATGGCAATCGAATTTGAGCGGTATCCGCAGCGAACACCTGTGCAACCTTCATACCTGCCGACAGGTATTGACCAACATTAACCTGAATATTACGGATTCGGCCATCAAATGGCGCCACGATAGTGGTTCGCTCAAGGTTAATTTTTGACTGGTCAAGATCAGCCTTTGCTGCCTCAAGGGCTGCTTTTGCCGCTTTCAGCTGCGGCTCACGTAAAAATAATGCATTTCCTGCCTTATTGCCTAAGTCACGCCATTCACGCTTGGCCTGGTGAGCACGCCCCTGCTCCATGGCAAGAATTTGCTCAGCCTCCGCGATACGTGATTTAGCTCTGACCGCTTCAATTTGATAATCCCGAGAATCAAGCTGTAACAAAATATCACCCTGCTTGAAAAACCCCCCATCAACAAAATTTTCCGAGACAGAGGTCACCAGCCCCGATACCTGTGCGGCCATCGCAATTTCTCGTTTGGGCTGTACGGTTCCTTGTGCATAAACAACTATCCGCTGCTGCCCTGGCTCGGCAACCATGGCCTTTACCTTTGGTGCAGGTGGCTCACTCAATAACTGCGGTTGCGGCTTTGGACGAGACATTGTCAAACCTGCCACCACCAATACGGCGGCAAGTAAAATTATAAGAGGGAGAGCTGCTTTCCTGAATTGACCCATTATCTACATACCATCTTCATTGACGGGAACACATTATCGCAAAAAATTTTGAGTACACCTTATTCTATTGCTGGGAAATATGACTACCTATGACACTCCTTCATCTTAAATCACTCGCACTATTTAATATTATTTAATAAGAAGAGCCTTTCTCCATACAAGTCAGTCATGACCTAAGCATTCATTTTCAGATACAATCGGCATCTTCTGATTAACCGGCATGGCAACGCTGTTCAACATGACTGTTTTTATCCTACAAAACCAGCACGATCAATTTCTTGATAAGTCCCTACAATGGGTTAACCATTGTGGTGCCAAACAGCTTTTCAAGAATTCTCACCGTGATATCGCACTCAATCAACTGATGGAACTCAATGCTAAGGATATTCAACTCCGGGCCAAACTCGTCACCTGCCAGCTCGATGCCAAAGGAAACCCCGTCCTGCCCATACAGCAGCCTGCAGCTTGATCTACCAAACTAGGACATCATTTTGCCCCTGTTAAAAAATCGTCTGGCCCTGCTTTCTGCCGATACTGACTCAAGGCTATTGTCAGGGATTACCCGCGGCATTGAAAAAGAAAGCTTACGAGTAACGCCAGAGGGGAAATTAGCTCACACCCCCCACCCCCAATCGCTAGGTTCCGCATTAACACACCCACAAATCACCACTGATTATTCAGAAGCACTGTTGGAATTTATTACACCCCCGTCCAGTAATGCCGATGACGTATTGCAGACACTGGAAAATATTCATCGCTACACCTATCGCCAAATAGGTGACGAGCTATTATGGGCCAACAGCATGCCTTGCCAGCTGAGTGGTGACAGTGATATTCCGGTTGGACAATATGGTCACTCCAACG
Source organism: Porticoccus sp. (assembly GCA_011049795.1). The sequence goes on along the minus strand of DRHD01000316.1, from coordinate 3,818 downwards.
TCGGACAGATGAAAAATATCTATCGGGTAGGGCTTGGTCACCGCTATGGACGATTGATGCAAACCATTGCCGGTATTCACTACAACTTCTCTGTACCAGACGAGCTATGGCAGTTACTGCAAGCTCAGGAAAGCCCCCAACAATCCTTGCAGGACTTTAAAACGGAAAACTATTTTTCCCTCATCCGCAATTTTCGCCGACATTTTTGGCTACTCTTGTATTTATTTGGTGCTTCGCCAGGCGTTTGCCGAAGCTTTGTCCGAGGCCGAGAGCATCACTTGCAACCTTTTGGTTCCGATGAACACAGTCTTTATATGCCCAATGCAACATCACTCCGCATGGGTGATTTAGGCTATCAAAGTAAAGCTCAGGAACAACTGGTTGTCTGCTACAACGATCTAAAAAATTATGTAGAAACACTCCGTCAGGCGCTGGTAAAACCCTACCCCGATTACAAAGCCATGGGGCTCAAAGACAGCAATGGTAATTACCAACAGCTGAGCCCCCACTTGCTGCAAATCGAAAATGAGTTTTACAGTACTATCCGCCCCAAACGCGTCACCCACTCTGGCGAGACCCCTCTGTGGGCACTGTGGGAGCGTGGAGTAGAATATATTGAAGTCCGCTGTGTTGACCTGAACCCTTTCCAGCCTCTCGGCATCGACCGCGAACAGATGGATTTTCTGGATACTTTCCTGCTGACAAGCCTACTCTCCAAGAGTCCGCCGACCGATGATCAGGAGTACCACAATATCCTGGAAAACCAGCACCGTATGGTATATCAGGGGCGCAATCCCGAATTAATGTTGCAGGATGGTCAGGATGAACGGTCAGTTCAGGAGTGGGGGCGTACGCTATTCAAGGAAATGGCCCCTGTCGCCGAATTGCTGGATAGCCATCACCAGTCCAATCGTTACAGCACGATGTTAACAACGCTTGCCAAGCGTCTGGACAATCCAGAGCTAACGCCATCAGCCCGCATCCTCAAAGAAATGTCTGATACCGGACAAACCTATTTCAAAGTGGCGATGAACCACGCCAAGCAACACCGTGATCACTTTCTCAGCACCGAGTTACCAAAAGACATTGCCGAACAATACCAAGAAATGGCGGCTCAATCCCTCCAGCAACAACGGCAGGTTGAGTCTGATGATCAGCAGCCGTTTGATCAATTTCTTGCAGACTATTACAAGCAGTACAACTTTCCGCTGTGAATTATCTGGCCCATATCTATCTTTCCGGTGATCACCCAGAAGTAATGGTAGGCGGGCTGCTGGGCGACTTTGTCAAAGGACCATTACGTGGTCAGCTTCCTCGCGCGATAGAAGAAGGAATTGCGTTACACAGAAAAATTGACGTGTTTACCGATTCACTTCCAGAAGTAAAGCAAGCTCTCGTTCGTATAGAACCACCTTACCGCCGCTTTGGCGGCATCCTGATTGACATATGCTACGACCACTTTCTTGCTGCTAACTGGTCTGAGTTCCACCCCCAACCCCTGGAAAACTACTGTCAGCATTTCTATCAAATACTGTTGGAGTATGAGCATCACCTGCCACCCGCAGCCAAGCGGTTCAGCGCCATCGCCCCAAAAGTGCGGTGGCTTGAAAGCTATGCTCAAATGGAAAACATTGAATATATCCTCGAAAGAGTCGGCCAGCGTTTTCGCACGACAGTTCCCCTCAACGAAGCATTTCCTCAACTAGTCCGAGACTATCCATTATTAAGCCAGGAGTTCTCCCAGGTGTTTCCAAAAATCATTGCCTTTGCTGAAGACCAGCGCTCCCGATAAACCTATTGGCAATAATGGAATGGATTAATATCGAGTACTAGAACTGGATAACTCAGAGCCTTTTTTCCCCTCGGGCTTTCCCTCAGGCGTGTACTGCAACTCTGGATAAAATGGGTTTTTATCCCGTAATGAAGCCACGGCCATGGCAATAGATAACAGAATAATGGTATTGAAAAAAACAGGCAATATGACAAAAGCATAGCCAAGGGCTTCAACTTGCTCCCCACCAATAACCGCTGTCACCGCTGTAGCACCGCCCGGGGGGTGGATACAACGCAAGTAATGCATCAATAGCATGGCAATAGCGATCGCCAGCGATGAGGCAAAAATAGGGTTAGCTATTAGTTTTTGACAGGTAACACCAACCAGTGCTGAAACTAGATGGCCTCCCACTAGATGCCAAGGTTTTGAAACAGGGCTATGGGGCAGGCCAAAAACCAACATGGCAGATGCACCCGTAAACGCCAAAATAACGGGCATTTCTTCAGTAAACAGAATCGTGAAACTGAAAACTGACGCAAGTAGAGTCGCAACAAAAGCACCGGTAATAGAAACTACTACCTCCTTATTGCTCATGTCTCTCATCGCCATAATATTTATCCACTTTCAAAAAGGGGCAAGATGGAACAAGGAAGCACCTCTCGCCTCACAGATCATCGCTAACTTACGTAGAGCTACCAGCATCCCCCTATGAAGCCCGGCTGCCACAAGCTGTTTTTAGTTTTACATTGGGAAAATGGAAAAACAACTGAAACAATACCCAGCATCTGCCAATGACGCCTAATACGCAGCTCATGCTACATCCTATTTTCAAGCCCTAGTGTACTGACGAAATATCCGAGCTAGAATGGGCCATATATTAAAAAGGAAAACAGAATAATGCCCACAGCAAGACAGACCAACTTACTTATTTTTATAGCCTGTAACGCCCTGATTCTCATTGCTCTCTACATGCAGAATATCATGGAGCTAAAGCCCTGCTATCTATGCCTTACCCAACGAGGGTTTGTGATCTTAACAGGCACCTTTGCCCTGCTGGCATTTCTTCACAACTACGGCACAAAAGTCTATGGCGGACTTATCGCGTTAAGCGCACTTGCAGGGGCCTTTTTTTCAGGCAAGCAGCTCTGGCTACAAAACCTCCCGGAAGATCAAGTACCCGCCTGCGGCCCGCCTGCTGAATACCTGTTTAATGCCTTCAGTTTTGGTGACGCATTGAGTATGTTATTTCGAGGGGATGGCAACTGTGCAGAAGTGCAATGGACCTTCCTCGGCCTAAGTATTCCAAGCTGGACTCTGCTGTGCTTTCTATGCCTCGCCGCGCTGGGCTTATGGCAAATAGTTCGCAAGCATTGAACATGCTTCGGGGGCTTGCCATTCTACTGCTATACCAAGGTATTGGTGAAGCCATCACCCATTTCAGCGGTATACCCATTCCTGGCCCTGTCATTGGAATGGTACTGCTGTTTCTAACCCTGACGTTCAGCGGCTACACGATGCCACAATGGTTGGGGCATACGGGCCACTTCATGATTCGCTGGCTGCCACTGATGTTTGTTCCAGCCTGTGTTGGGGTTTTTTTCCTCCCGGACACTCAAGCTGACCAATGGCCTGCCATTGTCAGTGTCATTGTTCTATCCACGCTAATCACTATTGCCACAACTGCCGTAGTCATGAAATGGCTGTTACGACCTGAGGCTGAACACTTGTCATGACATTCATTTCCACACCCTGGGTTATTCAGGCAGGGCTTCTGATACTGACCCTGGCAATATTCTCAGCATCCTTCTGGCTCTACCAGCAATGTAAAGCTCTGCCAGCTATTCACTCCCTATTGCATCCTCTCGTCACCGCACCCCTGTTAATCGGTGGTCTACTGTTAGTGCTGGATATCGATTACAGCCAATATCGCCATGCCAACAGCCCATTTTTCTTTTTGTTAGGCACAGCGATCGTGGCACTGGCCATTCCACTTCATCAGCAATTCCACCATATTCGTACACTGGCAAAACCTCTGCTGATCACT
>DRHD01000315.1 GCA_011049795.1 Porticoccus sp. | reverse complement strand
GCCATATCAAGCGCTGCCTGAGTGGTCCGTTTGAACACATCGCCACTGATATTCTTGAACGTCGCAAGGATGGCCTGGGCCGACAGAACCACCTCGTCTCCAACGGTTGACAGGTTTTGAAACTCAGATGCCATGATTTTGAGCTGGTCGATACTGAAGCCGGCTGCATTCCCGGTGGCTTTGATTACCGCCTCGAGGCGTTTCTCAACAGCTTCCTGTTCGCTGGCAGCATCAACGAATTTGGATATGAGTCTTACGGCAGACGTGAGCCCTCTCTTTAGCAATAGAAGGCCAGCAACAACGCCACCTATCGCGCCGGCCCCAGCAAGCAGGCCCAACTTACCGGCCAGGAGAACAGCTTTCCCTGCGAACTTCGCTGTTCTGGATGCCGCTGTCTTGACAGCGCTACTCAGCTTCGTGGTCTTCTTATCCGCCTTCTCGGTCGCCTTGGAAAACTCCTTGATCTTCGGAGTTCCCTTATCGTCAACCTCAATAGCAAAGAGTAGTTTGCGGGCCATTAGGTAGAAGACTCCACATTTACATGCCGGAAATAGAAGGGGTGGACGCCACTGCTCACGGTCAGCGTCACGTTGAAAATCAGCGTTATCAGACCAGCATTAGAACTCCCCGGGTATTTGAAATGCACATTCATTACGCTGGTTGTGTTCGCCAGGGCGACATCCGGATCCACCAGATCGCTTGAAATATCAGTGAGCCCGGCAAGGCTGTCGGTTGTCTGGAAAGAGCCGGCATAAGCATCTACGGTGAAGCTGGCTATCTGGTCACCGCTGGGTATCTTTGATCCCTGTTCTGCGTCCAGATCAAAGTTATACGGCCCCCAGTTATTCGTCTCGGTTCCCGGGGTCTTTCTTATCGCTATGGTTCCTATTGGCCAGTCATCTGGCATGATCAGTCCTTTGTCTTGTGGGTAAACTTATCTCGGAAAGCCTTAAAATCGAAGTCGCCGCCACTCGCAACAGATCCAAATGTGAATACATCGGTGAATGCCTTGAATGTGAACCCTCCATCGATTGCGCTTGACCTGAACGTGAACCGCTCTGCAATAGCCTTAAACAGATTCGCTGTAAAGTTCTGAGCGGCGGCAGCGGCAGCGGCAGCAATGCCAGAATAAACCCATGCCACAGCTTGGCGCTGACCTGCCGTCACCGGAGAGGCCACAGGGAACACTCCGGTGTAGGACGGAACCAATAGATTCATAGCGCTCATTCTATCTATTGAGGTATCAACAGGCATTATACGTCACCAGCTCCGAACTCTTCTCTTGTGAATAGCGACGTGGTGGCTGTAAGAACGGCCGTCTGGTCCTTATTGGCACCGGCATCATTATACACATGAATGGCCGTCGACTCTGTTTCAATCTTGTTGCGAGCGAATTTGTAGAGATACCCGACCTTGTCAGTTAAGCTGAGAGAAACAGGCGGCGCAATATCACCAGGCTCACCGGCCGCATCGGTCAGTGTGTCAAGGTCTGTCTGGGCTGCGGTCAAGCTGTCCTGGATGTCCGTGGTATTGGCTAAAATAGCTGTGCTTTCTGCCAGCAACGCTGTGGTGTCAGTGGCTATGGCAAAAAGTCCTGCGCTGTTAGCGTCCATCTCTTCCCTAACATCGGTTGACGTGTCGGTGCTCCGGCTAGAAACGGTGGCATCCAAATTCGCTATATTGGCTTCCAGCTCGTTGGCACTCGTGGAGCTGCCTGATATCGCAACAGCATCTGATCTCATGAAAGAATCTGTGGTTAGCGAGGCCGGAATTCTGTCTTGGATGTCTGTGGTGTTAGCAAGGGTTGCAGTGGTATCGGCTGCGATGGCTGTTGTTTGTCCGGCAATGGCAGAAAGGCGAGTACTATTCGCATCCATCTCGGCCCTGACCTCGCCTGCATTGTCGCTACTCCGGCTTGTAATTGCATCATCCAGATTCCCGATGTTGGCCTCTAGGTCATCGGCAGAAGTGGAACTACCGGATATGGCCACCGCGTCAGAGCGCATAAACGAATCGGTTGTCAGTGCTGTGGGCAATCGGTCTTGGATATTCGTAGTGTTGGCCAAGATGGCCGTGGTGTCAGCAGCTATGGTCGTGGTTTGTCCGGCGATTGCTGACAATCTCGTGCTGTTGGCGTCCATCTCTTCCCTAACATCGGTTGAGGTATGGGTGCTGCGGCTTGATACTGTAGCATCGAGATTATCACCGGAAAGCCCCTCCCCCGTGCTGTACGCAGAGTCAATCAGCTTGTCATTTATTCCCGCCGCCCTGAATCCAATGGTCGGGCCTGCAAACGGAAGGACACCAGTCACAAAGCCAGTAAACCATCCGACCCCCTCAACATTGTTGTTCGCCGAGGTGCCCGTGGAAGACGTCATTTCGATTGAATAAAGACCTCCCCCCTGATGCAACCAATCATAATCACCAGCCGACGTTGGCGTTACAGCTGTCTGTGTATAGCCACCGGTTGTGGTGATGAAGTTCCATTCAAGGTCCATGCCCGCCGCACCGAAGAGGACACCCGTTTCCCGGGTCTTGAAATCACTATCGTCTATGAGCGCAACTTTGTTGATCGGAATTTCCGCAAGGGGCTTGTTTACGTCCATATATATGTCAGGCATGATCTACCTCATTGCATTTGGGCATAATAATACCACGGATTGCCCGCAGCCGTGAATTCAAAGGCACCGATATCCCAATCCCCATCTGCTGGGCCTCGTGTGTTTCCCCCAATATCGTCAGTAAAGGTGCCCTTGGGAGTTGTTCCGTCTCCAGCGTTGTATAATTCTGAACTTGTATCTGTAACACTAAAATCTCCATTAACAGCATCTGTTACTAAAGCTGCATAATCTGAAGCTGATTGCGTTATTGTTACTGCATTAGTTCCATCTCCGTCGTCGGTGGCACAATAATCTATTGTATTCCATGCACCCTGAAAGTCGTTTACATTTCCAAATGATGCACAATTTATGGCATTATATGTTTGTGATCCTTGTTCTGAAAACCCCCTCTCACAGTTATAAGCGGTGCAATTATAGACATTAGAACTACCAACTAATCTAAAGCCTTCAAAATTAACATCTCCACCGCTTATAAAACCATAGGCAATACAATTCCATATTAAATATGTTCCGTCCGAATCTCCACCATTAAAACCTGACGACGCACCCGTTCCGGCCACAGGCATACTTATGGCTTTTGTTATGCAATTTGACCAGTGTATTATTCCTCCTGCAGCAACTCCTCCAGACGTAAAAGCCCTTCCTATATTATTTCCTGTAACAGTTACTCCACATAATATTTTGTCAGCCCTGATAAAGTCTTCTTGATAATTTAAAACATTAGTATCCGTTCCTTCTATACGATAATAGTCTGTGCTATAAGTTGTAGGATTTTCAGGTGTTCCAGGTGTTCCAGTCTCTCCTGCAGCATAACCCCCTTGAGTTTGAACATAATTTCCTGCCGCAGTTATCCAGCCATTGAATGCTGTTGCTCCATCAGTACCAGCACTACCGGATTTACAATGAAATATGAAAATCTCATCACTTCCGGTTGCTAAAGTTATATCAGCCTGCTTTGCTGTCTCTGCCGTCTGCAATGCGGTATAGGCATTAGCCCAACTAGTGCCATTTGCCGCACCTCCAGCATCTGGGTCTACGTAGACATCTACGGTTGTCGCCATTTATATCATGCCCAACTTGTCAGTCACGTTGTTGGATGAGTCTACCTCGCCACGCCTCCGATATTGCAAATATATTTTCCCGTTTGCATCAGGAAATTGCCGGTCCACTGACTCCATCAAGCACTTGTATTTTTCATAATCCAATAATGGCTTTTTTATCACACGAAACACCTTCGTATCGTGCTTTCTTTCTTTCCAGTATCCATCGGGCCGAACTTCTACGATGTCACCCATTTCATGAACAGCAGCAAATTTCAGTTGCTCATGGGTTGTTCTGGCGGATAGGGGGGCTGTTTTGGTCCAGTGCTCTTTATTGAATACTAAAAATTCTGCCACATCAATCCTTTTTCATACCCTCGATCTTGCGGTCCACCGCAACGAAGGCTGCTATCTTCTGAATCATTTCTTCGTGCTGCCATTTGGGGATGTCTTTCAGGGCATACTCAATCGCTCTCGTATTGACTCCGCCGAATCCGTCATACATCATGAACCGCATGCCCATGATCAGATCCCATGCCTGGCAATTATCAACGTGCAACCCGTGTTTGCACTTCTCACAATCGTCCTCGCAATCATCACACGGGTTCTTGTTTTGAAGCAGGGCTACTCCGGCGAAGGTTTCAAGGTTTGTGACAAAAAAGCCTGCTTCTCCCCCCTGAAGACTTGGAGATCTGATCATGGGCATGCGGTTCATGATGTATGACGGATTCGGCGGAGTCAATACG
>DRHD01000314.1 GCA_011049795.1 Porticoccus sp. | reverse complement strand
GTTCCTGTTCCGCCACTAACAGCGTGCCAAGGGTTTTCCCATTAGCCAGACTAGTCAGCACATTGTCTGCTCTACCACCAACAATCACCGTATTTGCGCCCGAACGCGCAGCGAGCCTTGCTGCCTTGAGCTTAGTGATCATTCCACCACGGCCTAACCCACCAACACTGCCTCCGGCTAAAGCATCTAATGCGGGATCCCCGGCTTTTCCTTGGGAAACAAGTTGCGCCCGAGGATTACTACGAGGGTCGGCATCAAAAAGTCCATCTTGATCGGTAAGAATCACCAGCAGGTCTGCATCAATCAGGTTTGCCACCATTGCCGCCAGTGTGTCGTTGTCACCAAAGCGGATTTGGTCAGTCGCTACTGTGTCATTCTCATTAATGATGGGCACTACGCCTAATTCAATCAGGGTCTGAAGTGTATTTCGGGCATTGAGATAACGTTCCCGATTAGAGAGGTCATCATGGTCCAGCAGAACCTGGGCCGTATGACGGTCAAATTGTTGAAACTGAAATTCATAGGCCTGCACCAAGCCCATTTGACCGACTGCTGCCGCCGCTTGTAATTCATGGATGGATGAAGGCCGCTTACCCCAGCCCAGCCGGGACATACCTTCGGCCACTGCGCCGGATGACACCATGACGACTTCAATATTCTGATCTAGCAATGCTGCAACCTGTTCAACCCAGGCAGAGATCCCCTCCCGATCCAAGCCTCGACCATCGGCCGTCAGTAGTGCACTACCGATTTTTATCACCCAGCGTTTAGCATTTTTTACGATACTTCTATCACTCATATCGCTCATCACATATTGCTCATAACTATACAGCAGCTCTTACCTTAAGCAGCCCTGACCTTCAGCGCTTCAACCGTTTTAGCGCCAGACTCAAGGGGTATAAATAACTTCTACATCATGATCATCATCTTCGTCATCGAAGTCGTCATCATCCAAATCATCCGTTTTTGGGCGACGGCGCAATGCCTCAATCCGATCCCGTGCCTCGCGCTGCATCCTGCTTTGCAGCTCTCGCTCATGCTCGGCAACTTCAGGGTCTTCCCGCTCCGCGTCCCAGCACGCCTCCAATCGCTCCATAATATCCCAGCATAACTGTTTGGTTCCCTCTGCTGTCACTGCTGACACCTGATAAACAGGGCCTTCCCACTGCAGCTTTTCGACGACATCTTGACAGCGTTGCTCTCGCTCATCTTCTGGCAGCAGGTCAATTTTATTCAATACCAGCCAACGCTCGCGTCCCCACAGGGTCGGACTAAACTTGTCGAGCTCATTCTCAATAATATTCACATTATCCGCAGGGTCGGCACCGTCACTCGGCATCATATCCACCAAGTGAAGCAACAGGCGCGTTCTGGTCAGGTGTTTCAGAAAACGGATACCCAACCCCGCGCCTTCAGCGGCTCCAGCCACCAAGCCTGGCACATCAGCAATGACAAAACTGCGGTACTTCTGAGCCTGTACCACACCTAGGTTTGGCACTAGCGTCGTAAAAGGATAATCAGCCACTTTTGGGCGTGCAGCGGATACAGCACGTATAAAGGTGGACTTTCCTGCGTTGGGCAACCCTAACAACCCAACATCTGCCAACACCTTCAGCTCCAACCTCAAATGTCGTAGTTCACCTTCTGTACCTGATGATGTTTTGCGTGGAGCGCGGTTGGTACTAGATTTAAAACGAGTATTACCCAAACCATGGAAGCCCCCTTTGGCCACCACCAATCGCTGGCCCGCAGAGGTAATATCTCCAAGTACTTCTTCTGTATCCTCATCCATGATGGTGGTTCCAACAGGGACTTTTAGAACCAAGTCTTCTCCACCCCTGCCGGTGCAATTCCTGGAACTGCCAGCCCGGCCACTCTCGGCGTTGAAATTCCGCTGAAATCGATAGTCCACTAATGTATTGAGATTTTCATCCCCTTCCAGATAGACGCTACCGCCATCACCACCATCACCACCATCGGGGCCGCCCCGTTCAATATATTTTTCACGGCGAAAGCTCAGACAGCCATTACCACCGCGGCCAGCCTGTACATTAATAGGTGTTTCATCAACAAATTTCATCGTGAGAGTATACCGTGCTCTGTAGGTTGTTATCAGCTGTGCTTACAGCATCATTCGAAAAATCTCATCAGCCATACAGAGGGGGCACTAAAATCTCTATATAAACTGACAACATCTAATCTCAGAAACAAAAAAGCCCCGCCAATGCGGGGCTTTTTCTCAAATTGTTAGCCTTACGCAGTGACGATATTCACAAATTTACGGCTCTTCGGTCCTTTGACCGTAAACTGAACCTGGCCATCGGCCTTTGCAAAAATTGTGTGGTCGCGACCAATACCAACGTTTACACCCGCGTGGAAACGAGTACCACGCTGACGAACAATAATATTACCTGCGATGACCTGTTCGCCACCATAGCGTTTAACACCAAGGCGTTTACTTTCGGAATCGCGTCCGTTATTAGTACTACCACCAGCCTTCTTATGAGCCATGCCGTTCTCCTATCTAATCTTAACCAGCACTAATGCTAGTAATTTTAACTTCGGTGAACCACTGGCGGTGGCCCATTTGCTTGCGACTGTGCTTACGACGGTTGAACTTGATGATCTTCACCTTATCAGCACGGCCATGGCTAAGTACTTCTCCAGTAACCTTGCCTCCTTCAACCAGAGGGGTGCCAATTTTAATATTGTCACCGTCTGTTACCATCAGCACTTCATCAAAATCAATGCTTTCACCTGTGGCCACTTCCAGCTTCTCCAAGCGCAGGTATTCACCTTCCTGCACACGGTGCTGCTTGCCACCACTTTTAATTACTGCGTACATAGCTTGCTCCGTATTCGCATATGCCAGTTCTAAGCCCACGAGAACGATTTCTCCAGGCCGGTTTTGCGAGGGCGGGAAGTCTAAGGGAAACCACTCACAACCGCAAGGGAAAATCGCCTAAAATCCAGCAATAATGCGCCTTCCCCTTGACACACCCCCCACCCAACCCTAGGATGCCAACGCGTCCGTTTCAGAGGACATCTTTAATAAAAATTAATGCACGGGGCTCTGGCATGTTGCCGTTTCACCAAGTGGTAAAATCCGAGTTTAATCAGGTTAATGAGCTGATTCTCAGCCAACTACACTCCGATGTTGGGCTGGTGGAGAATATCGGCCAATATATTATCGATGCCGGAGGCAAGCGGTTACGCCCACTATTGGTATTACTCAGCGCTAATAGCTGTGGCTATCAAGGCGAGCAACATACCAAACTTGGCATTGGCAGTAGCACGACCGCGACGTAGGTCCGAGGTATCTACCACATCATCATGAAGCAGGGTGGCTGTGTGGATAAACTCGATAATGGCGGCTAAAGAGGTATGTTGCTCGCCTTGATAGCCACAGCTATTAGCGCTG
>DRHD01000313.1 GCA_011049795.1 Porticoccus sp. | reverse complement strand
GTTCAGAAGAATATAACGAAATGATTGAGCTGGTAGAAATGGACATTAAAGTAGATATCCTTCGCCGCACCTACGATGTCGATCTTATCGTCGGTCAACCTCAAGTGGCTTACCGTGAAACTATCACCCAAGCTATTGACGAGACCTACACCCACAAGAAACAATCTGGTGGCTCCGGTCAGTTCGGCAAGATCGACTACCGCATCAAGCCCGGCGAACCTGGCTCTGGCTTCGTATTCTCTTCAACTGTTGTGGGCGGCAACGTACCCAAAGAATTCTTCCCTGCTATTGAGAAGGGCTTCAAACGCATGATGGATGAAGGCCCATTGGCTGGATTCCCCGTATTAGATGTTGAAATTGAGCTTTACGATGGTGGATTTCACGCAGTGGATTCCTCGGCAGTTGCCTTTGAAATCGCCGCTAAGGGTGCATTCCGTCAATCCATGCCACACGCTGGCCCCCAGCTGATTGAGCCTATCATGAAGGTCGATGTGTTTACCCCTGACGATCACGTGGGTGATGTCATTGGTGACTTGAACCGCCGCCGCGGCATGATTAAAGATCAGGAAAAAGGTGTCACTGGCGTGCGTGTTAAAGCAGATGTTCCATTGGCAGAAATGTTCGGCTACATCGGTAGCCTGCGGACCATGACATCTGGCCGCGGTCAATTCTCCATGGAGTTCTCTCACTACATGCCATGTCCAAACAGTGTTTCTGAAACTGTCATTGCCGAAGTGAAAGAAAGAAAAGAGCAGGAAAAGAAATCTAAGGGCTAATTATTACGCCACTAGTCAAACTTTAAAAACCCCTGGTGATGCAAATCACCCGGGGTTTTTATTTGCACGTAGACCTGACAAATGACACGTTTACTCTAACAACTAATCCCACAACTCTAGTTATTACAAACACAAAAAAAGGCCGCTTAATAAGCGGCCTTTTTTATCTGACGCTAAGTGTCAGATACCTAGCAAGATCGATTACTCAATAATCTTAGCGACAACACCAGCACCTACCGTACGACCGCCTTCACGGATCGCAAAGCGTAGGCCATCTTCCATCGCAATCGGTGCGATCAAGGTAACAACCATCTGAACGTTGTCTCCTGGCATCACCATCTCAACGCCTTCAGGCAGCTCACAAGCACCGGTAACATCCGTAGTACGGAAGTAGAACTGTGGGCGGTAGCCTTTAAAGAATGGCGTGTGACGGCCACCCTCGTCTTTAGACAGCACATAGATCTCTGCCTCAAACTTGGTGTGCGGAGTGATTGAACCCGGCTTGGCCAGTACTTGACCACGCTCTACTTCTTCACGCTTGGTACCACGCAACAGAACACCAACGTTCTCACCCGCACGACCTTCGTCAAGCAGCTTGCGGAACATCTCAACACCCGTACAGGTGGTTTTGGTGGTGTCATGGATACCGATGATTTCGATTTCTTCACCCACGTTGACGATACCGCGCTCTATACGACCGGTGACGACGGTACCTCGACCGGAGATAGAGAATACGTCTTCGATAGGCATCAGGAATGCACCATCAATAGCACGCTCTGGCACTGGGATGTATTCGTCCAGGGTTTCTATCAGCTTTTTAACAGCCGTGGTACCCAGTTCATTCTCATCTTCGCCATTCAGCGCCATCAGCGCTGAACCAGCAATGATTGGCGTATCGTCGCCTGGGAACTCGTAGGCATCGAGCAGCTCACGCAGCTCCATCTCTACCAGCTCAATCATTTCGTTATATTCTTCTGAACCAACACCGCCGCAATCTTCAGCCAACAGATCTGCTTTGTTGAGGAAAACCACAACATAAGGAACACCTACCTGGCGTGCCAACAGGATGTGCTCACGGGTTTGAGGCATAGGACCATCGGTCGCACCACAAACCAGGATAGCGCCATCCATTTGGGCCGCACCGGTAATCATGTTTTTCACATAATCGGCGTGACCAGGGCAATCTACGTGGGCGTAGTGACGGTTTGGAGAGTCGTACTCTACGTGGGAGGTCGCAATAGTAATACCGCGCTCGCGCTCTTCAGGGGCATTATCAATACCGTCGAAGGCGACCATATCACCACCCCATAATTCGGCACATACGCGTGTCAGCGCCGCTGTCAGTGTGGTTTTACCGTGGTCAACGTGACCAATTGTTCCCACATTCACGTGGGGCTTCTTACGTTCAAACTTTTCCTTTGCCACAACGCTTACCCTCAAAAGTATTTAAAAACTAAAATTCAATGATCAAGCAACACGTCATATGCCAGTATTCAGCCATCGACCAACGGCATGGACATGTCGCAGAGATGCGCAATCTTATACTGCATTTTTGTGGTGTCAACGCCCGATACCATTGATTGCCATATTAAAGATATTTACCGACTGATTGCTCATCGCAAATCCTTAAACGCCCCCTTAATTAACACCAAATACTCTCTCCAAGCCCCTCTACATCCATTTTTTTCAACTTTATCGCCTTTTGATAACAACTTTTCCTCATTAATCTCGTCGAATTACTGTACAATCGCGCGCATTTTTAGGCCCTTGTTAAAAATCGAGCATCACAATGACAGACTTATCTCTCTACAGAAATATTGGTATTTTCGCGCACGTTGATGCGGGTAAAACTACCACCACAGAACGTATCCTAAAACTTACCGGCAAGATTCATAAAACAGGTGAGGTACACGATGGTGCTGCCACTACCGACTTTATGGAACAGGAACAAGAGCGCGGCATCACCATTCAGTCCGCTGCTACCACCTGCTTCTGGAAAGATCACCGCTTTAATATCATTGATACGCCAGGGCACGTTGACTTCACCATTGAAGTTTACCGCTCCCTGAAAGTACTCGATGGTGGTGTCGGCGTTTTCTGTGCTTCTGGCGGTGTTGAGCCCCAGTCAGAAACAAACTGGCGCTACGCCAACGATTCAGAAGTTGCCCGCATCATCTTTGTCAACAAAATGGACCGCATAGGCGCCGACTTCTTACGCGTTGTGGCCCAAGTTAAGAAAGTACTGGGCGCGAACCCAATAGTCATGGTCTTGCCTATCGGCATCGAAGAAGACTTCACTGGTGTTGTTGACCTGCTAACTCGCAAAGCCTACATCTGGGATGAATCCGGTGAGCCAGAAAACTTTGAGGTCACTGATATTCCCGCCGACATGGTGGACCAAGTAGAAGAGTATCGCGAACAACTCATCGAAATGGCTGTTGAGCAAGACGACGATATTATGATGGCTTACATGGAAGGTGACGAGCCCTCCATCGAAGAAATCAAGCGCTGTATTCGCAAAGGCACTATTGCACTAGACTTCTTCCCAACCTACTGCGGTTCAGCCTTTAAGAACAAGGGCATTCAGTTGATATTAGACGCTGTTGTTGATTATCTACCGTGCCCAACCGATGTTAAGCCTCAGCCTTTGACCGATGAAGATGGCGAAGAAACCGGTGAGGTGGCCACGGTATCCATTGATGAGCCATTAAAAGCACTGGCTTTCAAAATCATGGATGATCGCTTTGGCGCCCTAACCTTCGTTCGCATCTACTCTGGCGTACTGGAGAAAGGCAACACTATCCTGAACAGCTACACAGGGAAAACTGAGCGTATCGGCCGCATGGTTGAAATGCACGCTGATGACCGCAACGAAATCAGCCGCGCTCAAGCGGGTGACATTATTGCCATTGTCGGCATGAAAAATGTGCAAACGGGTCACACCCTGTGCGATCCTAAGTTTCCCGTAACGCTCGAACCCATGGTATTCCCAGAACCTGTTATCTCCATTGCGGTCAAGCCTAAAGATAAAGGTGGCTCTGAGAAAATGGGTATCGCGATTGGCAAAATGATCGCTGAAGATCCTTCTTTCCGAGTAGAAACCGATATAGATTCCGGTGAAACCATTCTCAAGGGTATGGGTGAGCTGCACCTGGACATTAAAGTAGATATCCT
>DRHD01000312.1 GCA_011049795.1 Porticoccus sp. | reverse complement strand
CGTTCGCTGCATTCATGCCTGCGACATCGAAGCATACTAACCCCGACGAAAATTCACTTGATTCAGGTGTGTACAGAGTTACATGAGGCATTTGTGCCAAGCCTTCTTTTGTTTGAGTATTCAGTTGGTGAATGCGTTTTTGCACATTGGCTTTGCCCAATTCCATATGAAGCTTAAAGGCTTCTGGTAGCGCCCAGCGGTGTTCAAAAGAGTGAAATCCGCCAGGTGACATGTGTTCACCTACAGGCACTTGCTCTGGAGTGCTATTGCCTAGCCACACGTCATATGAAGCACTGAAGCTGGGAATTACGGGTTCATTGTTCTCCCAACCACGGTCACTACCCCAAATGACACCTGTACCTCGCGGACCAAAGAGCCATTTGTGTGTGCCTGCGACAAAAAAATCACATCCTATAGTGGAAATATCTTCATCTTCAATGCCAAAACCGTGCACACCGTCTACGCAAAATAGTATTTGTTGGCCTATCTTTCGAGCTTTGTTAATGATTTTAATAGTATCAGCCATCGCTCGGATAGGCAGTTTTACACCGGTTGAAGAGTGCACCCACGTTGTTGCTACCACACGGGTCTTCTTGTTAATTCCTGCTCTTAACCGTTTGATTACGTCGGATGTGCTAACGTTGGCGGGGTTTTCGTAAAGTGCTATGCGACGAACTATCGCCCCTGTACGGTGCGCACGATGTGCTAATGACATATCCGTTGAGTAGTGATCATGGACGGTCTGTAAAACTTCATCGCCAGGCGCCAATTTCAAGCCGCTGTAAATCATTGCTAGGCCCATGGTGGTACTGTCGGTTAGCGCTATATTCTGAGGCTTTCCTCCCATATATTTTGCGGCCACCTTGGCGATGTCATTTTCAATTGTTTGAAATCGATGGTGCCAATAATCGGAAGGATTTTCATCTAAGCCGCGTCGGTGCATTTCGATAGCATCGGAAACAGGCTTGGGGTGGGAAGATAATAGAAAGGTAGACAGCTGAATGTATTTTCTGGTTAATGGAAACAAATCACGTAAAGCCGTCCAATCAGCCGGTGCGATAGTAAATCTCTCATTCGTGGGTGTTTGTGGGCCAGCCAGTATATTTCTAGACGCTAATAAGCTTGCGCCAACACTGATCCCTAAGCCACTCAACAGTTTTCGTCTTAGCATGTGATTCTCCTTTTATAGGCAGTACCAACAACGGCTTTCGAGTACTGCGCGCAGATAGTCAATATATGGATGATTTGCCAATTCAAAGGTAAGCGCCTATAAGCTGGCTGCTTGAAATGTAGTGCATAGATAGAAAAATCGCCAGCTTGTAATGTGGCAGAGTGCACATAGCCTTTCAAATACAGATGCCTACTTAACCGCGACGCTTCAATCTCGAAAGCCGGTTGGCGTAATTCGTTTACTTAGGGTGGAAGGACCAAGAAAGGGCGTTTGTCTAATGGTTACCTCTAGCCAAAAAATCTGGGGCCGTTTGGTCATTCTATTAGTTTTTTGTAACTCCCGTAATATGCCTGCAAGTGAAGCTTTCCGTCGGAATCTTCGACAAAAATACTACTGGCGAGCACTTCCCCTTTATCGCGAAATTGGTGGTTTTCGACGTGAATTAATTCAAACCAAAGAGTTTTATCTTGGGAGCTACGGTGAAGCTTACCGTTTAGGAGCTTGAGTTCGATCGAGGCTGGCTGTTGCCCGGAAAAGCGAGCTACTGCCGATTGGTAGTGACCAATATATTGGTTTAGTGTTTTGGTGCTTAGCTTGTCTTGACTGGCGTGCCGGGAGCCCGTTATGAGGCTGGTAGCGCTTAACGGCGGGTCGGGTGAGTCGTCGACCAGCCAGTCGTCGAGCTGTTTTTGTAGGGTGTTTTTTATGTCGTGTCGGTAGGCGTTAATGCTAAGGAAATACCCGCGGCGACTATCGTGGCTATACCCGATTTGGCTTAAGTAGCCGTCAGCATCGCCGCCGTGTTGGAAAATTACGTGCTCTTTATATTCGCTGCTTCGGATGCCAAGACCGTAACCCAAGCGTAAACCCTGTTGCGCGGCTAAGCTGGTGAGGGGTGTTTCCATTCGCTTTAATGTGTCGGCGGCAAAAATTTGTTTTCCGTCGAGCGTGCCGCGGTTTAGCAGCATTCTTAACAGTTGCGACATATCGCGTGCGCTTGAATTGAGCGACCCGTAAGCGCGAAATAAGGTATGCCAATAGGGTAGTTCTGTGTGCAGGTCGCTATCGTATCCACGCACGCGATTTTTTTCGATGGCGTCCGACCAGTGCAGTTGTGAATTATGCATGCCCATAGGCTGTAGAATGCTTTCCATAAACCACGAATCATAGTTTTCTTGCGTTATCTTTTCTATGGCGGCGCTGATATAGCCTGCACCGGCATTGGTGTAATTGTAGTGTTCTCCGGGTCGAGTAAATATCTTCCGAGCGTCAGGGTCGAGAGAAAAGGCTTCGGGAATCGTGAGTGCTACAGGATGGGAAAATTCCTTACGGCTTAAGTCACGCAGCCCCGATGTATGCTCTAGCATCATGGCCATTGTAGCGGGTGTATCTTTATATGGGTTTTCTAAGGGAATTTCGGGTAACAGTTGGCGAACGGGGGTGTTGAGCTGTGCCTTATTTCGCTCTACTAGATGTAAGTAGGCTAAGGCGGTAAACGTTTTGGTGATGGACCCTATGCGTACTATACTATCGGCGTTAAGGGCCTGAGTGTTGTTGTTGCCATACTGTCCAAAGCCGCCAATAAAAAAAACTTTGTCGTCCTCAACCATGGCTATGCTCACTGCTCCAATACCGGAGATTTTCTGAATGTCTTCGAGG
>DRHD01000311.1 GCA_011049795.1 Porticoccus sp. | reverse complement strand
GTGCTTGCTGACTCTTTTGTAAATACCGCTGGGTGCTAGTCGCTGTCGCCGCCATACTGTGGCTGCGACGCTAATGCTTCTATGGCATCTTTTATGGCATAATAGCGTGATTGAAGACAAGCGATAGTGAACGATGACCGCAAGCGATAGCCAAGAATTTCTCGATCAAGTACGCTGGAACCAAGACGGTTTATTACCGGCCATTGCCCAGGATGCACAGAGCAATGAAATCCTGATGTTTGCCTGGATGAATCGAGAAGCGCTGGCTTTAACCGTTGAGGAACAGCGGGCTATTTACTGGTCACGCTCGCGGCAAAAGCTATGGCGCAAGGGCGAAGAATCCGGACACGTGCAATCCATCAAGGAAATCCGCATCGATTGTGATGAGGACGTGATTATTTTAAAAGTCGAGCAGCTTGGCGGCATTGCCTGCCACACGGGTCGACGCAGTTGTTTTTATCGGCGCCTCGATAATGGCGTCTGGGAATCGGTTGAAAAAGTCATTAAAGACCCGTCAACGATTTACTCGAAACAAACCAAAACATCTAGCTAAAGTATCAGACAGAAAACTATGAGTGATGTACTAAAACAATTGGCCACATTGCTGGAGCAGCGCAAACAAAACGCTGACCCGGAATCATCCTATGTCGCCAGCCTACATCAAAAAGGTTTAAATAAAATTCTTGAAAAAGTCGGTGAAGAAGCCAATGAGGCCATCATCGCCGCTAAAGATGCCGAACACAGCGGCAACAATAAAGATGTGATTTACGAAACAGCTGACCTGTGGTTTCACTCATTAGTGATGCTGTCTCATCTTGGTGAAAATAGCGACGCCGTATTGGCTGAACTGGCACGTCGATTTGATATGTCAGGACTGGAAGAAAAAGCGTCACGCAATAAATAATTTCAATCAGCAATTAATTATTACGAACTTGGAGAAACAATATGGGATTGGGTGGAATCAGCATTTGGCAGTTATTAATCGTCCTCGCCATCGTGGTGATGCTTTTTGGTACTAAGCGCCTACGTAATATCGGCGGCGATTTAGGGGCTGCAATAAAGGGGTTTCGCAACACCATGAGTAACGAGGAACCCCAAGACGGCGACAAGAAAACTGACGCCGCGGACGATAGCGACGCCAGCATAGAAAAATCCGACAGTGACAAATAACCAACATCATTATTAGCAAACCATCCTATGTTTGATATTGGCTTTCAGGAACTGCTGCTGATCGGCATTCTCTCCCTTTTAATTATGGGCCCCGAGCGCTTGCCCGGTGCAGTTCGCAGTGCTAGCCTTTTTATCGGTCGACTGCGCCGTAGCTTTCAGCAAATAAAATCTGAGATAGAACGGGAAATCGGTGCCGACGACATTAAGCAACAGCTACACAATGAAACGATCATGAAAAGTCTGGAGCAAACAAAAAGCGATCTTCAGGATAGTTTTCAACACACTGCCGACAGCCTAAAACCTGAACTTGAAAAATTTCACCAAGAAGTGAATGACACCATTGATAGTGACGATAATAAGGCCGCCGACAACCAAGCCTCCGATAAGAATGACGCCTCCCGACCATGACTGATACTGTAGATGATCAGCAAGACCAAGAACAAGCGCAGCCACTGGTCGCCCATTTAACGGAACTACGCGACCGCTTGCTGCGCTGTGTGCTCGCCGTGTTAGTCATTTTTTTCAGCCTGTTTTATTTTGCCAACGATATTTACTACTTCGTTTCTGAACCACTGCGCACGCTGCTTCCGGAAGGCACCAGCATGATCGCAACTGAGGTCGCCTCGCCATTTTTAACCCCGTTTAAATTAACGATGGTTGTATCGGTTGTATTGGCCATGCCTTTTTTACTCTATCAAATCTGGAGTTTTATCGCACCGGGCATGTATAAAGCCGAGAAGCGTATTGCCATTCCGCTATTAGTATCCAGCATTGTATTATTTTATGCCGGGCTGGCATTCGCCTACTACGTGGTCTTCCCCTTGATCTTTGGATTTTTTAGTGGCGTCGGTCCCGAAGGCGTTGAATATACGCCGGACATTGCCCGTTTTCTCGATATCACCCTGAAGTTATTTTTTGCTTTCGGTATTGCCTTCGAGATACCCATCGCCACCGTGTTACTGATCTGGGCCGGGATTACCACACCACAGGCGCTGTCAGAAAAACGCCCTTATATCGTGGTGGGCTGTTTTGTCTTTGGCATGCTGCTGACACCGCCGGATATCATTTCTCAAGCACTGCTCGCCATCCCTATGTGGATACTATTTGAATTTGGCGTCTTTTTTGGACGTTTTATTAGCACTAAAAAAGACGCCTCCGAGGACGAAGATTAAACCTAGAATCCTCAGTAGGATTGCTCTCAAATGAGTTATATTTTTTGTCAGATGGAAATAAAAATCGTAGTCATAGTGGGCCTATGGCGGAGTTTTTTAGTTTTCAGATGACGGAAAATAGGGCTCATTTGTGGGCAATAGGCCGTCACCCAATAGTGCAAAGCCTTACGACAAGAAAATCTTTATTAAACTATGTGTTATTAAATTTATAGGCCGACTACTGGGGTTTCTAGGTTAACCTTGCTATAAATTTTCCTCAGCAAACTCTGCTAAGCGTGAGCGTTCGATACCACTAATATGCATAATGCCGGCATGATCAAAGTCTTTGCTCTTTTCTACCAAGTACGTCAGCCCAGAAGTTAACGGTGTAATATATTTATTATCAATTTGCGCCAAGTTCCCCAATACCACAATTTTTGAATTCACACCGACCCGGGTGATAATTGACTTCAACTGGAACTGAGTTAAACCCTGACATTCATCAATCACAATATAGGCATTATTAAACGAGCGGCCGCGCATGAAATTCAAGGATTTAAATTGAATATTGGCGCGCTCTTTAATGTACTCGATACTACCAAAGGGCGATTCATCATTGCTGTGCAATACTTCCAAGTTATCTTCAAAAGCCGCCAACCACGGCGCCATTTTTTCTTCCTCAGTCCCTGGCAAAAAACCGATATCTTCAGCAATCGGCGGCGTATTTCGTGCCACGATTAATTTATCGTATAACTTTTCTTCCATGATGGCATGAAGACCATAGGCCAGGGCAATCAGCGTTTTACCCGAGCCTGCCGGCCCCGTTAACACCGTCATATCTATATCGTCATCCTGCACTAAAAAAAAGGCCATCGCTTGCTCAAAATTACGCGGGGTCAAGCCCCATAGCTGTTGTGACATTAAGCGGTCGCGACTTAATTGCTGTAAATGCACCGAGTGATTATCGACACGTCTAACCAGTCCCACAAAATCGCCCTCATCACAAACGAACATTTGCGGGTAGGCGTCGGGCAAAACGCTTCGATCTATTTCGTGCATGGTGACCTTGCCTTTTTGTGAAGATTTCACTGATTCAACCAGCCCCCAAAAATCACCCTTAACGTTCTCATAACCTCTAGACATCAAGTCAATGTCATCAATCACTTTATCTTTGCGATAATCCTCAACATTCTCCAGACCAGAGCCCTTGGCTTTCAGTCGCATGTTAATGTCTTTGGTCACCAAACAGACACACTTCTCCCTCTGTTGACTTTGAAAATGAAGCGCAACATTAATAATACGATTATCATTCGCCTGTTGAGATGAGCCATCCAGGTATGGCGCCTCATTATCATGATTAATTATTTGGTCAGGGAAAATAGCTAAGCTGCCGCTTAGGCCTGCAGCGGTGGTATCGGGAATTTTTACACCACCCTGGATTTCTTTGGGGGAAGCATCGGTCAGTAAATCATCAATCGCATTGATCGCTATCCGGGCTTCACGACTAACATCTTTGTCCTTTCTGTCTTTGATCGTATCCAGCTCCTCCAGCACGGTCATCGGTATAACGACATGGTGTTCTTTAAAGGCATACAGCGCCATGGGGTCGTGCAGCAATACATTGGTATCAAGGACAAATATTTTTTCCATATATCGTACTCCAGTAATTATTATCAATATAAAAAGACAGCGCAGAAACTGCCTTGAGCGGCCAATAGAAAAGAATAAAAAAATCAGGGAATTGGAATAAAGAGAAGGATTCAGGGTACAGCTCGGTCCGGCCCGGTGGTATCAAACCCGAACGAGTAATAGTGCAAGGTGCGGCGAGCATAGTGTGCTTATTGAGATGGCGGCTTCTTAGGAAATCATAAGCCGTCATATCGTCCGACCACCAACGTCGGCATAAGCACGCCGCCAACACCCAGCCAAATCGCGGCAACTGTAAAGTGAGAATCACGAACAACCTTAGCCGGTGCATATGATTTGATTATTAAAACTTGCCGCCAGCTTGTCAACACTTAAAAGTACTAGCCCCAAGTAAATACCAATCAAGCCTTATCCACGTTCACCCTCTATGTCCAAACTAACATCAAATTAATTATCTTTGCCTACCACAGCCATTGATACAGCTGTAACATTAGAGATCTAAGAACTAGCCGGTCGACAAACGGCCCGGACAATAATCATAAACGGGAGAATTGAGTATGTCTTTTAATGGCAAAGTGGTACTGATTACGGGTGGCGGCAGCGGTATGGGCCGTCAGGCGGCGCAAATGTTGGCGGGCAATGGCGCTACCGTCGCTTTGTTTGACGTTAATAGCGACGGCATGGACGAAACAGCCAAGGGCTTTGACAGCATCCACGGCTGGTCGGTTGATATTACCGACGCGCAGGCCGTTATCGACGCCGTCAAAGCCTGTGAAGACAAGCTAGGCCCCATCGATCGCCTCTACAATTGTGCCGCTATTATGCCCTTTGGCAAGCTGGTTGAGCAGGACAATGCCATCATCCACAAACAAATGGCCATTAATTACGGTGGCCTGGTAAATGTCACTCAGGCGGTACTGCCTGGCATGCTGGAACGTGGCCGTGGCGATTTTATCAGCTTTGCCTCAATGGCAGGCTTAATCCCCATGTTACTCACGGGTGCTTATTCAGCCACTAAAGCGGCGGTCTGCACCTTTACCGAAATCCTCTACCACGAGAATATGAATTCCGGCGTCCGCTTTGCCTGCGTTTGCCCGCCGGCGGTGAGTACACCGCTATTGCAACAGGGCCGAGATACCGTATGGCCAAAGATGCTCGACGATGCCGGTGAGCCTATCGCCCCTCAGGTGGTTATTGATGCCATCGAGGACTGCCTGGAGAAAAATAAGTTCTGGGTATACCCTAGTGGCAAAGCCCGTATTGGCGCCTTTATGCGACGCTTCTTCCCCAGCCTGATCTGGAAGCAAGTGCACCAGGTAGAAGGTTTTTAAGCGCAGCTCCCAGCGGCAGTGTTGACTCAACAACACTGCCTTTTCAACTGACTTTCTCTGTAATTTCCGCTAGGCTATGCACCTCACACAAAAGGGCATTACAACTATCCTGTCATGCCCTTTTATCGATTCTTACAGCAACACTTTGGTACCTATTGGCATGTTAGACAAGGACACCCTCTCCCAGCTTAAGCAACTCAAACAGAACATTGAAGACAGCAAAGAATATGCTGATGGTACCGTAAAGGGCACCCAGCGAAAATTTGGCTTTGTGGTACTGGATGATGGTCGGGAAATTTTTCTCAGCCCGGACGAAATGCAAAAGGTTTTCCCTGGCGACCGGGTACATATCCTGATCACCAGTACCCAGGATAAAAAGACCCAGGAAAAAAAGGACAGTAAAGTTAAAATCAGCGGCACGGTGGAAAAGTTATTAACCTCACCGCTCAATGAATTTACCGGCCGTTATATTCAAAAAGGACAAGGGCATTTTGTAGAACCGGACTTACCTAATTTAAGTCGCTGGATATTTATTCCCCCACAAGCGCGCAAAGAGGCAAAGCCCGGTGATTTTATCCGCTGCAAAATTAATCGCCACCCCTACCCCAAGGCCAAACCACAAGCAAAAATTTTGGAGATTATCGGCAGTCCGGATAAAACCGGCATTGAATCCGATTACGCCGTCAGTAAATTTCAGCTTGATCCTGCCTGGCCAGAAAACTGGCAAGACAGCTTACTGACCGTTGACACAGAACAAAGACAAGACCTGACAGCAACGCCTTTTATCACCATCGATGCCGCCAGCACGCTGGATATGGATGATGCACTGTTCGCACAGAAAACCGATACTGGCTGGCAATTACAAGTGGCCATTGCTGACCCCAGCGCTTTAATCGCCCCTGATTCTGAACTCGATAAGTTAGCACGCCAAAGAGCAACGTCGACTTATATGCCCGGCAGACCAACGCCCATGCTGCCAGAAAAACTAGCCAATAGCCTATGCTCCCTGGCGCCACAACAAACCCGCCCTGCACTGGTCTGCCAAATCGATATTAACGCCGATGGCAGCATCAATAATTACCATATTATTGAAGCGTTAGTCTGTTCGAAAGCAAAGTTGAGCTATAAAAATGTTTCGACTTATTTGGACAACCCTTTAGATAAAACAAAGGGCGATGATCAACTTAGCGACTGTGTAAGCCATGGTGAAACACTCTCCGTCTTGCAAGCACTCAGCAAAGCCCTGTTGACGAATCGACAGGAAAAAAACCTGGTTATTCCCAATCGGCAGGAATACCGTTTGGTACTTAATGCCCAGCGTAAAATTGATCATATCGAACCACAGCAAAAGAACAGCGCCAACTCGGTGGTGGAAGAATGTATGATTCTCGCCAATCGCTGCGCAGCAACCATGTTAGGTGAAAATGGACTTTTTATCAGTCACCCTGGATTTCGACCTGAACGTCTGGCCGATGTCCGTAAACTCGCTGAAGAACAACTCAACCTCACTGATATAGATTTTTCCAGCCCCGAAGGTTATCAGCAGCTAATGAAAAGCATAGACGATGATAGCTTGGAGTTTCCTCTTCGCGCCGTGCTCAGCCGCTTACTCGAGCGCAGCCGCTTAAGTACAGAAGCACTTCCCCATCACGGCATGGGCTTACCCGCCTACACAACCTTTACTTCGCCCATCCGAAAATATAGTGACCTGACGGTACACCGTTTGATTAAAAACAAACTACATCAACAAGTCGACACAGTGGTTAGCCAGGAACAATTAGGCATTATCCAGCAAGGGCAAGACAATTCTCGTCAAGCTCGTTTTCAAATGGAACAATGGCTAAAATGCCAATTTATGCAGCCATTAGTTGGCAAAACATTTAGTGGAAAAATCTCTCAAATAAACAGCAATGGTTTCACTGTTAGGTTGGATGAACACCTGATAGAAGGTTTTGTTGAAACGCGTTTGCTGAAAGAAAAGTATAGCTTCGATCCCATGCGTTTAAGGCTCAGCAGTAAAACCCTAACCATTGAACTGGATCAAGCCATTGAAGTGACCGTAAGTGAAGTTGATTGTAACCGGCGCAATATCCGTTTTACGCTTCCAACACCGGTCACTACAGAAACTGACAACAGTGAAAAAGCTGCCGCAGCAGCTAGTTAGTGCCCATCCATAAACACCCCATTCTCGTCATTCCCGCGAACAAGGTGAATTGCAGCGCAAGTGAGGGTGCCCTGGGGTAGGCGGGAATCCAGTTGCGATACCCCGACCGTTTATTTCGACATCAAATTTATTCGTTAAACACTGTAATAATAGTGTGTGTTTAGTACTTTCTGTTTGTCAGCCGAGTCAATCACTTCGTCGCTCTGGATTCCCGCCTTCGCGGGAATGACGCTTATGGATGGGTACTAGCTAGCTTGCTGCTGACGAAAATCCCTCATCTGCTGTTTGCGCTTTAATCTTTGGATATGCAGAGCTAAATCCATTTTGCATAAACCGCAAGCGGTAATAAAAGGTTGCTCATGACCGCAACGGGGGCAACTGATATCCGGCGTAAGCTTGTCAAACGGTTTAGCTGCTTCTACTTCAACCCTTTTTTCACTAGGCTGAGTATTATTAGTTACCGCCTCAGCCGTAGCCCGAGCAACTTTAATCACTGCAATCGCACCCACTTTAGCTAAAGCAGAACGCAGTTTCAGTGCGCTTGCTTTTTCAACGCCACGACGAATCGCCACTGGCTTGCCGGAAAATAATTTTTCGACCCGACCTTCATCCAATTTAAACAATGTGCCGACACTGGCTTTGACCTGACTCAGCTCAAAACCCTCAGCAATCTTACCACTCACAACGACGCTATAACGCTCAGAACTGGTCGCTTCAGCAGGGACTTCAGACATCTCACACCTCACAGAACTACCTTTGCTCTCTTTTAATAAGCTAACGAGGTTAGCCCCTGTGTACAGCTAATAGGCTGTGCACTCCATAGAAAAAAGAAAAGCGTATACGGCGACAACCCTGTCAACCACTCAAAATAGGTTTAACGCCGCACATAATACCGAGGCGCCGACAAATAACAACAATAGAAAATAGGACTAATTTCGCAAATTATACAATCAGCAGGTAGCTAATAAGAAGGGAAAAACTAATTAAATCAATAGACTAACGGCGAAGGGAGTGGCGATGATGAGACTTGTTAGCCGCGATAATACCCTGCTGCTGATCGAGGCGACGCTTTACCTGGCCAACCACAGTAATCATTTCATCAACAGCCATTGAGCGTAAAAACTCGCTAATATCGCGCCGCGAGGCATCAACCATAGATGAATCGGCTTGCGCTAATAGCTCAATAATCAGATTCTCGCTCTCATCCAATACCGAGTCCGCATCAAAAATCAACTTGGTGAATACATCCACGATAGACATTTCATCAATGATTCCAGATTCATTTTTGGCTAAAGCCATATACCTCTACCTCATGTAAGCAAGCAACAACATAAACCGTTGCTAGTACCTTGCCACAGTCTAAGTATGGACGACTATTAAAAAAATGCACAAAAATGAGCTGTAATGCTTCACATTTCCCGTAATTTCACCTAGTTTTGGACGAATTTTATCCGCAATGGAGTTTTCCATGCCACACACTGCTTATTTTCTCATCGGCGACCTGATCGCCAACTGCCTCGCAGGGATCGCCGCGGCCCTCTTCTGTTACTGGTTAATTGATACCAGTTGGCCCATGCTTGTCGCCATGATTTTAGCCATGATTGTTGGAATGGTGATAGCGATGTTACTGGCCCTGGCCTTGTTCATGCGCTATTTCGGCGCTATGGAGGTCATGTTACCGGTGATGATCAGTGGTATGTGGGCCGGGATGATTGTTGGTATGCGCTGCTCGATGGGTCACTTAACCCTCATCGATGCAAGCCTCTACGGCTTGTTAATCGGGCTGGCAGTGATCGCTTTATGCTGGTCATTCAATGGCCGACTACAGGGATTAAGCTATGAGGGTCGACCTGAGGGAGCAAAGTAACATGGCTGAAAACAGTATCTCCAGAGCACTGATCACCCGTAATAAATGGGACCGCGCCGCCGCCACCTTCGATTTAATGGCAGGAGAAGGCGCAGAAAAGCGCTGGCAACCAGCCAAGCAAAAATTATTCAGCCGCATGGGAGAGGGCAATATTTTATTTATGGCACTCGGTACCGGCCTCGATATTCCCTGCTTTCCTCCACAACGTAATATTACCGCCATCGATATCAGCCCAGAAATGCTGAAGTTTTCCGAGCCTCGCATTGCCGCCTATAACGGCACCATCAATGCAACGGTGATGGATGTACACGAACTCGATTTTGACGATGGAACCTTTGATCAAATTTTTACGTCTTGCTCTTTCTGTTCAGTGCCCGATCCTATCGAAGGTTTAAAGTCATTACTTCGTGTGTTGAAACCCGGTGGCGAGATACTCATGTTTGAACATACCGGCAGTCGATTTTTTCCGTTCAACCTGATGCTAAATATTATGACTCCACTAACAAATAAATTTGGCCCCGAGATGAATCGCCCCACCGTGGATAATGTTAACAAAGCCGGATTTGAAATTACCGAGGTCAATAATATTTATCTGGATGTGGTGAAAACCATTCGTGCACAGAAACCGTTGGACTAATTACCGCTAACCATAAAACCAAGCGACAACTCCACTGACAGCGAAGCCATATCAAAACTGACCTTAACGATGCGCTGAAAGACATCACTATCGCCAGCATCTACCCACTGGTAAAGTGCTGAGACAAAGCCAATAACAAAAATTTTTAATCAGATTCTATGCAACATTTTTGTTGTTTATCGTCGCTATTAATTAGTTATGTAACTAGTTATGTTTTAATTTTACCTGCTCGCCACTTTCAAACTTTCCGCCAGCAGCTATCCACGCTTTAATCACGTCACCCGCATCACGGGCAGGGTTATAGATATCTTCTTCTTTCGAAAACTGGCCATTACCCGCGTAAGTCAACCGTGTCCAATTAGGAAAACCAAAGCCTTCATGCTCGGGATCGGTTGGATGTTTTAGCAAGTTGATCACCTCCATGGTGATGGTTCCCGTCGCCTCATCGAAGACTACCCAGGTTTGTGGAAACAGCATATGCGGAAAAGGCGCCATCACGCCCGTGATCCACTCTTCAATCGCCTTACGCCCTTTAAAATCACCGTAACCATGCTCAACATAATCGGCATCATCGGTAAAATTAGAGGCCCAAATTGACCAGTCTCCCGTTTCAGATGAGCGGTCTCGCTTTTCATTAAAGGTCACCAAGGCCTGCTCCAATTCTTCCCGCGTAAACTCTGGCATTCTATTCTCCTGCTCTATGACAAATAACAAATTTAAACAAAATGCGACTTAGCATTTTGGACGCCAGTTTTATTCATGGCGCCCCAAGGGGAATTAGAGCCCTAAGGCTCAAATTATCACAATTAAAATAATTTCAAGCTATTACTCTCTAGCTATTGCCCTCTAACTTTTAAAAGGGGGCGTGGCCCGGCGTTCTGGGAAAAGGAATAACATCGCGAATATTCTCCATACCCGTCACATAACTGATTAAACGCTCAAATCCCAAACCAAAACCGGCGTGTGGCACTGTCCCATATCGCCGTAAATCTCGATACCACCACAAATCCTCACCCACGCTTTGTTCCGCCATCCGTGCATCCAATACATCAATTCGTTCTTCACGCTGACTACCACCAATAATCTCACCGATACCCGGCGCCAAAACATCCATTGCCGCTACCGTTTTTTCATCATCATTCATCCGCATATAAAACGCTTTTATATCCTTAGGGTAATTCATCACGATGACGGGGGCACCCACATGATCTTCACATAAAAATCGCTCATGCTCGGACTGTAAGTCCAAGCCCCACTTCACTGGAAACTCAAATTTCTTTTTGGTCGAGGCTAAAATATCTATCGCTTCACTGTAATCCATACGCACGAAATTTTTATCAGCTACCGTCTGCAAACGCTGAAGACAGGTTTTATCGACAAACTGATTAAAAAACGCAAGATCATCTTCGCACTTATCCAACACCACCTTAAACAAATAACTCAAAAAGTCTTCTGCCAAACTAGCATTATCATTGAGGTCAGCAAAAGCAATTTCAGGTTCTACCATCCAAAATTCTGAAAGATGACGGCTGGTATTAGAATTTTCGGCACGAAAAGTTGGACCAAAGGTATACACTTTTGACATGGCCAAACAATAGGCCTCTACATTGAGCTGCCCAGACACCGTAAGAAAAGCTTCTTCTGCAAAAAAGTCCTGTGAAAAATCTACGCCGCCTAACTCCGTACGCGGTAAATTCGCCAGATCCAAATTGCTGACTCTAAACATTTCACCAGCACCTTCACAATCACTGGTGGTGATCAACGGCGTGTTGACCCACTGAAAACCATGATCAAAGAAATAGTTATGGATAGCATTCGCCAACACCGTGCGCACACGGGTAATGGCACCGAAGGTATTGGTGCGTGGGCGGAGATGGGCCACAGAGCGGAGATATTCAAAGCTGTGGCGCTTTTTTGCGATGGGGTAGGTTTCCGGTTCATCAACCCAACCTACCACCTCCACCACCTTGGCTTGAATCTCAAAAGCCTGGCCCTTGCCTTGAGAACTAACCAACTCACCGCTCACCGTCACCGCACAGCCAGCGCCTGCCAGTAATATCTCAGACTGGTAATTCTCCAACTCCGCAGGCACTACCGCCTGAATAGCAGCCAAACAACTGCCATCATGGATAGCCATGAATGAAATACCGGCTTTTGAATCACGACGGCTGCGAAGCCAACCTTGTACAGTCACTTCGGT
>DRHD01000310.1 GCA_011049795.1 Porticoccus sp. | reverse complement strand
TCACTTGCCTATGGATAATATCTTGAATAGCAGGCTCTTTTGGCCAATACCAAACATTCACCCCACCATTACAGAGTGCTATCTGTTTCGCCAAGCGGTGCAACGACATGTTTCTTCCGTTTTGGTGCATTGGGTAATTCTCCTCTTACCTCTTCAATCAGTTCTTCCAAGTTGGGTATGATACCGGGATCGACAACAACGTAATAACCATCACCCAAACTACGCCGGATAAAAATCTGTTCTGCATCCGACCTGGCGCTGGCTTTACGCATTACACGCCCGATGATTGTTTTTTTCGGGCGAAAACCGCCCTTACCTTGTTTACCTATTCTGTCATCCATTGTCTTATTCCTTTCATACTATGTGCTAGATGGTCTCGTAAAATGTTTCATAGAATGCTATCCACTCCTCCTGCGCTGATGCCGACGGGATAGTGACAACACCGGTTGCAATAACAACCGAAGTCGGGCTAGTGGTCACGCCGTCTTTGGCAAATATCTGACTAACTGCCGCAACATCTGTTGATAACGGTCTGAAACCAAGTACAAAAGTGGTATCACTTGAACTGGCCACATGAGTCGTTATCGACAACGGCGCATCGGCGCGTATCTCCATATACGGTGTCTTGTTGTCTGTGAAAGCATTACTGCCCGCCGAATGCAAAGAACCCCAGGGCGTGCGGGTACTATCATCGGGCTTCATGGTGATGGTTATCATATGATTGTTAAGCCCATCGGCTTGTGACGCGCCGGGATACTCAGAAATGGCAATCTCACAATTGAGATAGATTTTGTTCATCCAGTGCTGGGCTATACCATCGCCGACAACCTTCGATGAGACAACTGTGATGTAATTGTAAAAAGTGTCAAGGCGCGGGTTGTGCCCGGTCATCAACCAATCGCTAACCGTGGCGGCATCAATTGTGACACCTTCCAATAACGCCGATAGTGTTTCGTTTTCCAACGCAAAGGTTATTGTCGCCTCGCCGTTGTCACTAACACCCAAAAAGATAGATGGTCCCGGTTGGTTGCCACCTTCGCTTGTGGCAGTCTTGCGGGTTGGTTGTGCCTGGACTAGATTATCTGCCCAAGCTGCATGTATTGCATTCAATGTCGTTCCGTCGCTTATCGTCTCCGGGTCAGCAGCAGCCCCGCGATGAGCGAATGAACTATTTATGCGCCCAATTGAAACATGGTGCATCCCTGCATTGTGAAGTTCCCCGGCGGCCTTGGCCATGGTGTTTTTCCTTTCCCTTTGCTAAGTTAAAAGTTGACTGCGGCGTTTTACTGTAATATCCGCCTGATCTTCTAATACATCCAAAAGCTCAGTTTCATAATCATTTTGTATATTTCTAAAATGTTTCTTGATTTTGCCGCCAGCAATCCACCAGCGACCTTTGTGGATTTTAGCCTGCCCCTTGCCACCAACGCGCAGACGTAAATCAGGCTTGCCGACAACAAATTGAGTGTATGGGACTTTGTTAGTGACCGTCACAACAAAGCCGGGTCGCGGTGTGCTAATCTTCACTTTCCAACCTCGGCGCATGGCAAAAGTACGGATATATTTTTGGCGCGGCAACTTCGATACATAAAAGCGTAAATCACGTTCCAATAGCGGCTTGTGTCTATTAGCAACCGAGCGCCCTACCGAACGGCTAAAACGAGTAAAGGTTACGCCCGTGCCACGCCGCAAACGAGTCAACTTTTTTTGTGGGTCAACATTCATCTTGATTTCGATACCGGCCATCAGTCAATGCCCTCAATAGCGGATATGCTCTCGAATATCTCATAACTAAATTGCATGGTGTAAGTGCTGCCAGCAAAACCCGCTTCCGTGTGTTCGTTATAGCCTTCACCCTGAATACGCACACTATCGGGCATAAAACCATCGGGTGCGGTTGGGTAGGTCGGTGTCTCCAAGTTTTTTCGTAAACCAAACTGTGCCAAGGTGTTAACTAAGTCCAGATTGATTTTCGTAATTATGCCCGGATTTTTAGCTGCCACTGCCATAGCTGAACGAAACAGCACCATCTCGACTTGGAAATCCCATTGTGATTGTCGGTAAACACCGCCTGTCGGCACAATCGTTCTGATAATCGTCAACCACATCGGTAGATTATCGACATTGCCCGCCGGGGTTGCTAGTGCCTTGCTGGTCGTTACGATAATCTCTTGTATCTCATTAATCCGTGCTAACAGGTTTTCACCATCGGGATAGACATCACTTGCAGAAGCCATCAGTCTAACCCCCTATCCTGATAGGTGTAAACGCGCCTAATATTTCAGCAACTTCGTTGGGAACTTCTATACCCTCGACGGTTGTCACACCATCGAAAGTAACCTGCGCTATCTTGCCGCGCCGCACATAGTCAAAAAATGCTATTAATTGCGTAGCCCGTACAATTTCCGGTTGCACTACAAAGACACTGATAGCTGTATCTGCTATATGGGTAGCAACAGTTGAACCACGAGCTGCTCTGATGACGGTCAACGTATTAGGTGTCGAGTCAGTATCCGTATCCACAACCGACATATACTCACTATCAATTCTAATTAGCATACCTCTATCAAAACGCGGTGTGTCACCTATCCAGTTTGCGCCATCGGCATCGGTTACTTTAATAGTCGTATTGGTTGTGTCCGCCGTCAACGCCGTTGTCTTTATGGCATCACCGGATAATTGCCAACCCTCTTCTGTGTATCTATCACGCCAGCCCCAGATGCCCGTGATGACAATAGCATCAATAAAATCATCGGTGTAATCTGTCCAGCGTGCCGTTTGTGGGAAGTAAATCTGTAACTCAAATGCCGGTTCACTGCCACGCGGTGATAGACGCACGTCGGTGTCAGTTGTCAAGCTGGTACTATCACCAAGCACGGTAGTAGTTAGTTCTAATAGCGGTTGGTCTAAGTCCATAGTTTCGCGGCTACTGTCGATATGCGGCCCTAAAAGCCTAGAATTACGAGCATCAAAATAACGTATCTCAATGCGCGGCATAAATTCACGCCCAGTAATACGCTCAACTTTACTTGACGCGGTGCGGGCATATTGCATCATGACCGGTGCTGACAAGATAGCAATGTTTTCATTCTCTGCATCCCATTGTCGCTTTAGTTCGGTTAAGGTCACGTAACTGATATTTGCCATTAGTCTACACCCTCCCCCTCAACCCGCACTAATCCAATATCATCAATGCTCTCCGGCTCATGTGCAACTACTTGCTTGTCTAACAGCCCGTAAGTGTCTATAATATGCTTTTTCAGTTCATTAGCGTTCATTCAATTACCTCCAAGCCTTCAATTACCTGTAAGCCAGCATCAGCCAGCGCCGTCTCCCATGTCCAACCATCGGACAGGTCATACACCTTGTAAAATGGCACTTGTGACAGAGCCCCTTCAATTTTATTTGCAATCTCATCAGTCGCCTGTGTATTACACCCTAAATGTGTCGCAGGCTCTTGCCCGCTTGCGGAAAATCGCCAATC
This sequence comes from Porticoccus sp., assembly GCA_011049795.1. The sequence continues at coordinate 227 of DRHD01000310.1, read as the reverse complement.
ATCAAATGTCAAATCATCGCGCTCACCATAACCCCATGCAACAGCCTGAGCATTCGCCGCCGTCTTTTTGCTTGTTTCTACAAAAATAATAAACCGTTTTACGAAATCTGTCATGAGATATGCCTCGCGGTAAGATAGGCCAATAACTCCGCTTGTTGTGGTGTGGTGAGCGCTGCGTTGTATTGCAGCCATGCAGCTATATAGCCGTTCAGTGTTGTGATTGATAC
>DRHD01000309.1 GCA_011049795.1 Porticoccus sp. | reverse complement strand
CTTGTACACGAGCACCACGCATACCAACACAGGCGCCAACGGGATCAATACGCCCATCATTGGTTTTCACTGCGATCTTGGCTCGAGGACCAGAGTCACGTGCGCTGCCTCGAATTTCAATCACCTCTTCTGCAATCTCAGGCACTTCTATACGGAACAACTCGATCAGCATCTCGTTACACTTGCGACTTAGAAATAACTGAGGACCTCGATTTTCCGGATTAATCTCCTTCAGAACAGCTCGCACTCGATCATTGATACGAAAAACTTCCCGGCCCACTAACTCTTCGCGGGTCATCAATGCTTCAGCATTATTGCCTAAGTCCACAATAATGTTATCGCGGGTAACTTTCTTGACAGTGCCACTGACGAGCTCACCGATCTGATCTCGATACTGCTCAACCACTAGAGCGCGTTCAGCCTCACGCACCTTCTGAACAATAACTTGCTTGGCAGTTTGTGCAGCGATTCGACCAAAAACGATGTTTTCCACAGATTCCTCGAAGGTGTCACCGGCCTTGAGAGCTGTATCTTTTTCGTGTGCTTCTTCCAGTGTAAACTGGGTACCAAGCTCTGCCAGAGTGTCGTCATCAACAACAGCCCACCAGCGGAAAGAGTCGTAACCACCCGTTTCACGATCAATTAACACGCGGATATTAGCATCCTCGTCATAACGTTTTTTGGTTGCCGTAGCCAGTGCCTCTTCAATGGCCTCGAATATAACGTCTGGGGCAACGCCCTTTTCATTAGAAACAGCTTCCACCACCATCAAAATTTCTTTGTTCATTTGTCAGCCTCGCAATCATCCTCAAAACTTGGGAACGATATTCGCCTTTTCAATACTATCTATGGGCAAGAGGAACTCATGGTCATCAACAACCAACAAGACATCCTCTCCCTCTACACCGCTCAGACGGCCCTTAAAATTTCGTCTTCCCTCGTAAGGGAAGCGCAGCCTCAAGGCAACATCTTCACCTACATACATCTCAAACTGGGCAAGAGTATACAGTGGTCTGTCCATCCCAGGAGAAGAAACCTCAAGGGTATATTCTCCACTAATCAGATCTTCCACATCCATCAAACTACCGACCTGACGACTGATTTTTGCGCAGTCCTCAACCCCGACAACACCTTCATTATTACGATCAATATAGATACGTAACATAGCGCTGCGGCCCGACGACAAATATTCCAACCCCCAAAACTCGCAACCCATGGCTTCAACCACCGGCACGATCAACGCTTTGAGTATTTCCTGTCTTGTCGCCACAGTAACTTCCAACAAATCTAATCAAAAATTTCAGCAAACCCAATCAAAAAATGGGCACTAGGCCCACTGCTACGGCAGCTTGTGCCACCTAACAAAAAGCCCCTAAGAAGGGGCCTTTCGAACGCGTATTTTACCCGCGCATTGATATTGCTTCAAAAGAACCAATATCTAAATTTGGTAGCGGGGGCAGGATTTGAACCTACGACCTTCGGGTTATGAGCCCGACGAGCTACCAGGCTGCTCCACCCCGCATCAAATCACTTTGACGTCCTAGTCAAGAGGCTTTAAATAACCTCCAACACCCACCGAATCATAACTCCCGGCTTCGCCCTTCAGCTGCTCCTATGGGGCTACTTCAAGGGCCGAGGATTATAGGTCTGCCCTACCCTAGGGTCAAGGCCCCATTCCGTTATTTTGGGTCTTACTTCGAACCCTTTTGTGTATCCATATAATTTAAAAAATTCAGAGGCAACTTCTCTCTATCTATTGTCTATTTTTTTGCAAACGGCTTGCCCCACAGGGACTGAATAAATACAGAGGTTTAATTTAAAGTGTCATAAAAAAAGCCCGCAAATGCGGACTTTTTTTATGACCAAGATAACACCTGGATTTAGATGGTGCCCAAGGCCGGACTTGAACCGGCACGGCTTACGCCACTACCCCCTCAAGATAGCGTGTCTACCAATTCCACCACTTGGGCAATAATTTACTTGCTACTCAGCACCAGATGCAGGTACTTCCTGGCTAGACTCTGTCACTTCGTCTTCTAGCACGGGAATGTCATCTGTAATAGTAGCGATAGTTTCTACGTCAGGAACTGCTGACTCCAGCGACCGCTGAACCGCTTCTAACTCTGGAAGAATAACATCACCAACCTTAGCTAAATCTTTAGCGATAACAGCCAAACCAAAGCTAGTGATAAAGAAGACCGTCGCTAGAATACCAGTAGCCTTGCTAAAGAAGTTCCAACCGCCAGCACTGCCTAGCACTGTCTGTGATGCGCCAGAACCAAAAGATGCTCCAGCTTCAGCGCCTTTACCTTGCTGCAGCAGGATCATGCCAATAATGGCCAATGCTGTGAGCAGGTGAACAATTAGTATAATCTTTTCCATTTGCTTAATTCAGCCAATCAATTGTTAACTATCATTATGCCGACTGGATTTACGCCAGCTTACAAATCTCGTTGAATTCCTTCGCATCTAGCGAAGCGCCTCCAACTAATGCGCCATCAACATCTGGTTGCGAAAACAACTCAGCTGCATTGGAGGCCTTAACACTACCACCATACAAGAGACGAGTTCTGGCACCAGAATCGCCTAACTGCTGACGAATAGCCTGGTGTACTACTTGTGCCTGTTCAGCACTGGCCGTTTTACCCGTACCTATCGCCCAGACTGGTTCATAGGCAATCACGGCATTACAAATGGCATCTAGACCACTGGCATTTATCACCGCATCAACCTGAGCAGCAATAACATCCAGAGTTCCACCCTGTTCACGTTGCTCAAGTGTCTCACCAACACAGAGTACAGGTATCAATCCGCCCGCCTGAGCTGCGGAAAATTTCTCCGCAACTTGCTGATTCGTTTCGCCATAAATACTGCGCCGCTCGGAGTGACCAACAATCACATACCGGCACCCAACTTCACGTAGCATTTCACCGGACACTTCTCCAGTGAAGGCACCAGAATAGTGCTCGGAAATGTTCTGGGCTCCAACTGAAATATCAGTGCCCTCGATTTCTGCAACTACCACTGGTATGTATACATAAGGCGGGAAAATAACTACTTCTGCCTCACTTCGCATTTCAAGCAAGCCGGCAATCAGAGCGGCAATCGATTCATGATTACCATT
>DRHD01000308.1 GCA_011049795.1 Porticoccus sp. | reverse complement strand
TTGTTGGCTGGTATGAATGAGGCATAGGCGTGTTTAGGCGGAATAGGTGGTGTTTAAAGTTGAGGAGCTTAAAGTGAGGAGCTTAAAGTAAGGGAACTTTGTGTTGTGCGTCGGGAATTTCACGTACCAGTTTTGGTACCAGGTAACCGAATCGTTAGCCTGTTGAGAAATGCCAACTACCGCTCTGAATCCAAACATGTCAACAAAGAAGATGTGCTGGCGAAACTACTTCAGGATAAGTCCTGGGATCTGATCATTGCCCAATTCAACGGTACAGATATTCCGATCAAGTCAATCTTCTCCAGAGTTAGAAAACTCAACCTTGATACCCCTGTTGTACTGATTTCAGATGAATACAACCCATCAGAAATTGTCGAAGGGCTTCGGCTTGGCGCCGCAGATGTCATCCCAATGGACGAAGATCAACACCTACTACTTTCTATCTCTCGTACGCTTTACGACTTGAAACAACGCCGCCGTCTACGCCTGTCACACCGCCGTTACGCTGATGCTGAAGCTCGCTGTGACAGACTACTCGGCAGCTCAGAAGATGCCATTGCCATTGTTCAGGAAGGCACTTATCTCTTTGCTAATGAGAGTTACTCCCAACTATTTGGCTATTTCAATGACGAGAGCATGCTCTGCTTGCCTGTCATTGATAACATCTCCCCTGAGGATCGGCCACAATTGAAGAAGTTTCTCAAACCCATTGAAGCCGATGATGTAATAAACACCGAAACCCTCCGTTTCACCGGTATGACCAACAACGAAATACCCTTGCCTATTGAAGTACGGGTAGCCAAAGTTGACTATCAGAATGAACCCGCACTGGAATTTCTTATCACTAAAGCATTCCTCGAAAACCAAAGTGATAGCCTAGGAGCGGCCATCAGCGAGAAGACCTCCAGCGCCATGGATATTCAGCGCGACAAAGTGATTGAATTAATTAACGGCACTATTCGCCAGGCAGCCCAAAAACATAATACCTCCGTGCTTCTCTACATCACTATCGACCGCTATCAGAAGATTCAAAATGAGATTGGCTTACAGAAAACAGAAGCTTTAGTTTGGCAGCTGATCGAGAAAATTGAATCTGAAAGCAAGGCTGGTTACATCCTAAAACGGTTCAAAGAAGATAGTTTTGTGATGATTCTGCCTAGCACAGGTGCCGATGCCGGGCTGATGTTCGGCACCCATATATGTGAAAATATTGATCAACATGTGTTTGAATTCGATGATCAGACACTGCTTCTGACACTGGGCATTGGAGCCACTGTCATCAGTGAAACTGTTACTACTGCTGAGAACTGTATTGAGCATGCACTGAGTGTTGTCACGGAATTACACTCCGAGAAGAATAGTGCGGATTATGCCAACGCCGCCAAATTATATGAATCAGGCATTGGTCCAGAGTTCACCGAGGAAGATGTAGAAGGTATCGCCAGGACTATGTTAGAGGAAAAACAGTTTGAACTGCTTTACCAACCTATCATCCCTCTACATGGAGACCCTCAAGAATGCTACGAAGTTCTGGTGCAAGTTGCACCAGAAGCACAGGGTGCGCATTTACCTGAGAACTTTATTGCCAAGGTATTTAAAACACCTACCGCCATTGATATCGACCACTGGGTCATACTTGAATCTATCAAGACCCTTGCCGACAAGTTAAAAGTGGATCCCTCAACGCGACTGTTTATCAATATTAGCGGGCACTCTATTGCCGATGAAGGGTTTACCCCTTGGCTGAAGGTCGCCCTTAAAGCCTCAGGGCTGCTACCAAGGCATGTGGTCTTCCAACTCCGTGAAATTGATGTGGCTAGGCAGTTCCACCGCTCAGTCCAATTGATCGAAGAGTTGTGCCGTATCAATGGCGATGTCGCCCTATCTCATTTTGGTCTCGCCATTGAGCCCATGAAATTGCTGAAGAAGCTCTCGGTCAACTTTGTTAAATTTGACAGTGTGATTATTGAAAGGGCGAATGAAAGCGAGGATGGTGTCGTAGAAGTTGAAGGCCTGATTAACGCGCTAAAAGGGGAGGATGAACAAATTATCGTCCCCTTTGTTGAGCGGGCAGATATGATTCCCACCCTTTGGCACTGTGGTGTTCACTATATCCAGGGACACTTTCTACAGCCGCCCTTGCCGGTGATGAATTATGATTTCAGCAACGAAAACTAAGAAGAGACCTCTGCATAACGTATTGGCGAGCGCAGTAGTTATACTGAGGTCTCAAGAAATTTAATTTTCCACGGTTATAGCGAAACAGGCACTATTTCAAATGCAAGGTATCCCTATCACTAAAGCCCATCAGGTAAAGAATCCCATCCAACCCGAGCTTTGATATTGATTGCTTGGCTGTGGCCTTCACCAAAGGCTTGGCCCTGAAAGCAATACCCAAACCGGCAATACTCAACATTGGCAGATCATTGGCTCCGTCGCCCACAGCGATCACCTGCTCCAGATCGATATTTTCACTCGCAGCAATTTCCCGTAACAATTGAGCTTTGCGTTGGCCATCAACCACTTCCCCAGAGACATTACCAGTGACCTTACCATCAACAATTTCCAGCTGATTGGCGTACACATAATCAATGCCCAATTTTTGCTGAATATGGCGACCAAAATATTCAAAACCCCCGGAGATAATGGCTGTTTTATAACCCAACTGTTTCAGAGTAGAAATCAATGCTTCTGCACCTTCCGTCAGCCGCAGGCGAGCTGCAACACGTTCCAGCACCGATTCGTCTAGACCCTTTAAAAGCGACACACGCTGGGCAAAGCTTTCTTTGAAATCCAACTCACCACGCATGGCTGCTTCAGTAATTTCTGACACCTGCTCACCGACACCCACTTCTTTAGCCAGCTCATCAATGACCTCGACATCAATCAGTGTGGAATCCATATCAAACACAACCAAGCGTCGATTTCGGCGATAGATATTATCTTCTTGGTAGGCTACATCCACATCCATTTCAGCAGACAACTCCAGTAAAGAAGCTCGTAATGCTGACATATCAGTAGGCACCCCGCGTAGTGAGAATTCCACACAGGCTTTGCTGTTATCCTCGATACGCTCTATCGGCACACGACCAGAGAGGCGGGTAATCTTGTCAATGTTGAGCCCTTGCTCCACTGTCGTAGTGGTCACCCGAGCAATATGCTGAGCGGTCACCCGGTGAGCAAGCAACGTAACAATATGACGGGGTTTACCCTGCTGCCCCACCCAGTGTTCATAACTTTCTTCTGAGATGGACTGGAACCTCACTTTCATATCCATTGCATGAAGGCTGTAGAGAATTTCTTTCTGGACTTGCTCGACCTCCTGATCCTTAGGGATTTTCGCAAGAATACCCAGGTTTAGACTGTCGTGAATCACCGCTTGCCCAATATCCAGAATATCCGAGCCGTGCTCAACCAGCACTTCAGACACAGCTCGAGTAACACCGGGTTTATCCTCTCCAGATACATTGATCAGTAAAATTTCTCTCACAACTAATCCCATCGCAAGTGACAAGTGCCACACCAGCTACCTCTATTAGCTGGGTATTATAGGAGAGCGGGGAATAAGATAGAATGCGTCTATCGAACAAACTTGGCTAAAAAATATAGCCAACAAACATTACGGATATTTTACTTGATGGGCGCTACGCACAAATCACTTGCCAGAAGGCTGCCCACATTGACTCTGATGTTTTCTTTGGCAATAGGCGTACTGATTACACTGGTTCTCAACCTGCAGTTAAATTTACATACCACAGAACAACTCAATCACCTCGGCACAACACTTTCCACCCAACTAGCAAAAATTATACGAGACCCAATTATTCACCAAGACACCCTCAGCCTACAGGTTGAAGTTGATGAAATGCTAAGGGTGGATGGGGTAAAACGCACCTCTGTCTACGATGCCAGTCATCGCCTTTTGGTCCAAGCCCAACCTGCACACCTTCAAGAGCGTGAGCTAAGTGTACACACTAGCCCCATAACCATAGGCAATACGATTGCCGGTTATGTCACGATTGATCTGGATCGGCGCCATTTTTCAGCTTCATTTAAAGAGCTCATCCGAACCTTTATCATTTTCTGGCTAGTGTTGACCTCCATTCTGGTACTGCTATCCATCCAATGGGGCCGTAAAATCTCTACCAGACTAAACCATCTTTCTCAGCAACTTCCCGGCGATGAGTCAATAAAACTTGATGAATTAAGCCTCCTTGAACAACGAATTGCGCCACTGCTGGCCACTCGGCAATCGCCCACTGAAGACCAGTTTGCCTGCCATAGTTCTCTGCTAGGTATTATCTGCCAAAATTTACCTCGACTTGAAAGCTTACTCAATCAGGAACACTTTGAATCACTGATGATCCGGCTTGACCACTTAGTAGATGACGCTACCGAGCTGTACGGGGCCACCCGGCTTAGTGGCAGTCGCCATAGTATCTATCTTGAGTTCAGCAACCTAGATGAGGATGGTGACCACCGACTGCGAGCTATTTACTGTGCCACCGCATTGTTCCAGCTAACGCATCAATTACTCGCTACTCAAGGCATCACCGTGGAACTTGCTGGTGCCATTTCAAGCTCTCAACAGCAACCCTACACATCCAAGCTACTTAATGAGCGCAATCATGAGCAACGTGTAGAGCACTTGATGACATTATTGAATAAAGCCGTGACAGGCGAAATATTGTTGGATAAAGATACCGGCTCTCACGCATCACTCTCTGAAATCGATTTATCACCACTCGCCGAAGACAGCCCCTTGTATAGAGTCAACGGACTCAATGACAGTGCGGCAAAGCTAGTCTCTCAACAGCTTGCCCTACTCAACCGCGATCACTAGATAGATCATCAGGGCGTTAATCCGAGACAATCCAGAGCTCGTCATAACCTCTTCATCTATAACGTTCTTGCCCTAAGCTAAAATCTATATTTACGTTAACGTAAAGGTAAACTATGCTTTAGATGACGGAAGACCAAAAGAGATACAGCGCAATGACAGTAAATTCTAGAACCGCAGAATACGGTATTAGCGATTTATCCAAGGAGTTTGAGGTGACCACTCGCAGCATCAGACACTATGAAGACATTGGGCTGCTAACACCTCAACGGCGGGGGAAAACCCGTATTTATACCCCAGCTGACCGAACCAAACTCAAACTGATTCTGCGTGGAAAAAGACTGGGGTTCAGCCTTGAAGAAAGCCGGGAAATTGTCGAGATGTACGACCCGGATCAGGGCAATACCACCCAGCTCAACAGCTTACTCGAACGCATTCAAATACAAAGAGAAAAGCTAAAACAGCAATTAAATGATATCCATACAATGAGGCATGACTTGAAAGAAGCCGAGGCTGCCTGCCGAAAATCTCTAAATAAGATCCGCAGCTGAAGCGACTCAAGCCTGACCGAGGAGGCATCAGGCAGTGAACACCCCCTACCCCAACCTGAACTTTCACCTGGGTGAAGATATAGACATGTTACGTCAAAGCGTCTATCAATTCTCTCAGGCAGAAATAGCACCAAGAGCAGCAGCTATCGATCGAGACAATGAATTTCCTCCTGACCTATGGCGCAAGCTGGGGGGAATGGGCCTGCTGGGAATCACAGTATCTGAAGACTATGGCGGAACTAATATGGGGTATTTAGCCCATGCGGTCGCTATGGAGGAAATATCAAGAGCATCAGCGTCCATTGGACTCTCCTACGCTGCTCACTCCAACCTTTGTGTAAACCAGATTTTTAAACACGGCACTCCAGCACAAAAAAAACAATACCTACCCAAGTTATGTTCTGGTGAACATATTGGTGCACTGGCTATGTCTGAACCTAATGCTGGGTCCGATGTACTAAGCATGAGATTACGTGCAGCCAAACAAGACAACGGATACATTCTCAATGGTAATAAGATGTGGATCACCAATGGTCCTGATGCTACCACCTACGTGGTTTATGCCAAAACGAGCACTCATCAAAGCTCCTCCGGTATTACTGCCTTCATTATCGAGCGAGACTATCCCGGTTTTTCTCGTCACCAAAAACTGGATAAATTAGGTATGCGTGGCTCGAACACCTGTGAACTTGTGTTCGAAAACTGCGAGGTTCCTACCGATAATGTTCTGGGCAAGGAAAATCAAGGTGTCACTGTACTCATGTCAGGTCTGGACACGGAACGCACCCTTCTTTCGGGCGGACCCGTGGGCATCATGCAAGCCTGTATGGATATTGTGCTGCCCTACATCCACGACCGCCAACAATTTGGCAAGCCCATCGGAGAATTCCAACTGGTTCAGGGAAAATTGGCCGATATGTACGCCGGCCTCAATGCCTGTCGAGCCTACCTATATACCGTAGCAGCAGCCTGTGACCGTGGTGAAAGCTCAAGAAAAGATGCTGCTGCAGTTATCTTATTTACTGCCGAGATGGCCACAAAAATAGCGCTGGATGCCATTCAGTTGCTGGGAGGAAATGGCTACATGAACGATTTCCCCACAGGTCGGCTGTTACGAGATGCCAAGCTTTATGAAATAGGTGCAGGGACTAGTGAAATACGGCGGATGTTAATAGGCAAAGAACTCTTCAAGGAAACAGGATAGGCAACCTTACAGGAGTCTTTATAAACAGGCACCTTTGGGGGAAAGTGGAGGTAGCAGTTATGACAACCATTCAATCAAATATTAACCTTAGATCGGATGAATTTTTGGAAAACAGGCAACACATGCAAGAGCATGTGGAGAACCTCAACTGCAAGCTAGACCAGATTAAACAGGGTGGGGATAAAAGCGCCCGTGAACGACATACAGGCAAAGGAAAATTATTGCCTCGAGAGCGTATCAAGTTATTACTCGATCAAAACTCTCCGTTCTTGGAACTCTCCCCTCTAGCCGCCTGGGATGTGTATGACGATTATGTGCCCGCCGCGGGCCTGATCACAGGAATCGGTAAAATCTGTGGCCAGGAGGCCATCATTATTGCCAATGACGCCACGGTAAAAGGTGGCACCTACTATCCACTCACCGTAAAAAAACATCTGCGCGCCCAACAAATTGCACTGGAAAACAACCTACCCTGTATTTATCTTGTGGATTCCGGGGGCGCACACCTACCGCATCAAGATGAGGTATTTCCCGATCGAGAGCATTTTGGCCGCATTTTTTTTAACCAGGCCAATATGTCTTCGCTAAATATTCCTCAAATTGCCGTGGTGATGGGTTCCTGTACCGCAGGTGGGGCCTATGTGCCAGCCATGGCAGATGAATCCATTATCGTCAAAAATCAGGGGACTATTTTTATCGGTGGCCCGCCACTCGTGAAAGCCGCCACGGGTGAACGCGTCACCGCCGAGGATCTTGGTGGTGCCGATTTACACTGCCAAACATCTGGAGTAGCCGACCACTGCGCTGACGATGATCATCATGCCTTACAACTGGCTCGACAGTGTGTCGCCAATACAAATCGAAAAAAATGGCAACAACTGGACATCAGGGACCCCGTAGAGCCCTTATACGATTCTCAGGAAATCTACGGCATCGTCCCCCATAACCAGCACCAGATCTACAACGTAAGGGAAGTCATTGCCAGAATGGTGGATGGGTCTAACTTTGATGAGTTCAAAGCACTCTATGGCACCACCTTGGTATGTGGGTTTTCCCATTTATTCGGTCATCCTGTGGGCATTATTGCGAACAACGGCATCCTGTTCAGTGAGTCAGCCTTGAAAGGCACTCACTTCATAGAACTCTGCACCCAACGGAAAATCCCGCTTATCTTCCTACAAAACATCACCGGTTTTATGGTGGGGAAATACCACGAAGCCAAAGGTATCGCTAAACATGGTGCAAAAATGGTCGCAGCGGTAGCCTGCGCTAAAGTGCCTAAATTTACTGTGATTATCGGTGGCTCTTTCGGTGCTGGAAACTACGGTATGTGTGGTCGTGCCTATGACCCTCGCTTTCTGTTTATGTGGCCCAATGCGCGAATCTCAGTCATGGGTGGGGAACAAGCTGCCAGCGTGCTGGCACAAGTAAAGCAAGAGCAATATATGAAAGCGAATAAACCCTGGACAGAGGAACTTGAGGCATCCATTAAGCACCCCGTCATCGAGCAGTACGAGCTACAGGGAAATCCCTACTACGCATCTGCCCGGCTCTGGGATGATGGTGTTATTGATCCCGCAGACACACGAAAAGTGTTGGGGTTATCTCTTAGTGCCGCATTAAACAAACCCATAGAAGACACACATTTCGGCGTATTTAGAATGTAGGCTTGTGGGAGTCATCATATGAACAACAGGGTGAGACTAACAACGGATTTTCGAGGTGTGGCCACGGTCACCCTCAGTAGGCCCCACACACATAATGCCTTTGACGGCTGCATGGTGGATGAACTAACCAGTGCTTTTGAGACAACCATGGCCAATCCTTCGGCCCGGGTAATGATATTAGCAGCAGAGGGAAAAACATTTTCTGCCGGGGCCGACCTTGCCTGGATGAAACGCATGGGTGAATACAGCTATATAGAGAATCTAAAAGACGCCAAAAATCTGGCAAAAATGCTTAAGACATTGCATGAAATGCCTCTGCCTACTATTGCCAGAATTCAGGGGCCAGCCTTTGGCGGTGCCCTTGGCCTGATCAGTTGCTGTGATATTGCCATCGCCGCAACGAAGGCATCATTTGCTTTTAGTGAAGTAAAGATTGGCCTGATCCCAGCCACTATCAGCCCCTATATCATAGAAGCTATGGGCTCCCGTGCAGCAAGACGCTATTTCATGACGGGAGAAAAGTTCGAGGCACAGCAGGCGGTCGATCTAGGGCTGATTAATGAAGCTGTTGAAGAGACACAACTGGACAATACCATTGCCCAACTCATCACCACGCTATTAGAAAACAGCCCCACAGCAATGCATTCAGCCAAACAGTTAGTACAGGACATCGGAAACCGCTCCATCAACGATGAGTTAATCAAGGAAACTTGTGAGCGTATCGCCGATATCAGACAATCGAAAGAGGGGCAAGAAGGGTTATCCGCTTTTCTCGAAAAACGTAAACCCCATTGGCGGCAGGATAACTAAAATAAGATGATATTTGCATGCACCCCCAAATGGAGGGCTTAGAAGTACATGCAAAGAAGAGGTGAGTGTATTAAAAAAATTAATTTGTAAGTGGGCGACCTATTTCGAAATCAATACCTTCAATATCAGCCTCATCGACCAGGTTATGAATATACATAGCAATCGCTTTACGCTGACCAAGCTCCATCAACATCTTAGCCACATCACTTTTAACGTGCTCGTACTCCAACTGCTTTCCTGGCAATTTCTTGTCTACATACACCACATGGAAGCCATATCGAGATTCGACAGGCTCTTTGGCCAAACCTTCTTCAAGCTCAAAAATCGCATTTTCAAACTCTGGTGTAGTCTGACCCTTAGTGATCTGCCCCAAGCTGCCACCAGTTTCTTTGGAAGGACAGTCAGAGTGCTCGTTGACCAAAGCTTCAAATTCATCAAAAGACTCAACCAATCTGGAGATCAGTGATTCTGCCGCTTCTTTAGCTACTGCTCTTTTGTCTTTATCTTCTGGATCAGCACCCAGTAGAATATGCTTTAACTCCAGCAAGTCCTGACTGAAAAACTGATCCTTGTTTGCATCAAAATACCGATGACACTCTTCTTCCGTCACTTCCTGCGCCGATGCTTCTTTTTCAATCAAGCGGCTAATAATGGTTTCTTCTGAGGGGATATCGCTCTCTGTAGGTAAATCTTGATCTAAGCCCATTTCCCTGGCTTTCTGCAATAACAACAGCTGAACAATCAACACTTCAGAAGACTTATGCATGGCCGCTTCCTGCGAATCAGCAGCGTGGAATTGCATCTCACGCGCAACTTCATCTGGGGTAATAATAGCGCCATTTACCTTGATTTCTGAGATATCAATTGGCGTATTGTCAGTGGAGTCGCTATTGGATGGACAGTTCATAGGGGCATTCTCTTATTACAGGTTGTCATGGAAATGGCCGAAATAAAGGCCGGGACTCATCTCAACTACTAGTCTCAATTAAAAGTTCCGACCTTTACACTCAAACACAACTCAGATTAAGCACGCTTTTGGCGAACAATCTGATAATTGCGCAGTAAGTATTTTACCGGCGCGGCCACACCGCTAATGATATGAACTAGACGAGTAAAAGGGAAGATCAAGATCAAAGTCATTCCCAAAAACACGTGTAGTTTATACACCAAACCTACCGAAGCAATGGATGCCGCTGCTTCCATTGGCCGGAAGAGAACAATTGATTGTGCCCAGTCAGCCAACATCACCATGACAGATCCATCCATATGCTGGCTTGAAGCAAAGATAGTACTCAAGCCCAATATCAACTGGATATACAACAGAACCAGTACCAGGTTATCCGAAAAACTACTGCTTGCCCTCACCCGCTCATCGGTAAAGCGACGAACAATCAACATGGTCATACCAACAAAACAGAGAGCACCAAACACACCACCTGACACCATCGCCAACAATTGCTTGTTAGGCGTAGAGATAACATGGTGGTATATCGACTCAGGCATAAGCAACCCAACAAAGTGTCCTGCTAATACAAACAAAATCCCCACATGGAAGGCGTTGCTGGCTATTCGCATGCCTTTCGTACGCAACATCTGACTGGAACCCGCCTTCCAGGAATATTGCTCACGGTCGTAACGGGCCCAACAACCTACCAGACAAACCATTGCTGCCACATAGGGGTACAGGCCAAATAAGATAGTATTACTGTTCATGGATCACTCCTTAAAAACTTGTCTTAAATTTGCCTTAATTTGCCCAGCGAACAGCTACGGCATCATTGGCTGATTTTTTTGGCGGCACCGGTGTTGAAGATGGACAACTGCTACCAAGAGCATCACCAGCACCAAAGGTGATGGCTTCTTCCTCCCAGATTTTGTCCAATTCTTCCGGGGTATCATCCCGTTTTTCACCGGATACCTTCTCCCTTAATTCACTGATGTCGACATTCACACCACTAATCATCAGCAGAGCGTCAAACAATGCAGCGTAGGGAGATTCACGCTCCTGCAAGCGAGCACTGAGAACTCCGAGGATATGACTGACATCAGACAAGCCCTCTCGAACTTCAAGATCTGGGCGATGTGCCAGAAACTCCAAGTGCAGAGGAATATGATCCGGTAATTCCCGAGCATTAATACTGAAACCATGCTCTTCATAAATAGCCAGTAAATCCACCATAGCCTGACCACGATCACGGGATTCGCCATGCACATGCTCAAACAACAGCAGTGACAGAGAGCGTCCACGATCAAACAGACCCGTGTAGGCTTCCTGTGCATCCAGCAAATCGCCGTCATAAATTTCATGAAGCAAGTGAATCAACTGTTGGCGCATATCGGGAGAGATCTCCCGTGCCTCATTGATCACAGACTCAATGCCTGAGACCTGAGCCTGAAGCTCAGCCCTGGGATAGCCCATCAGTCGAGAAATAACCTTAAGAATATCCATAGTATTACTCCTCCCAAACCTGAACAGTGTCGATAACATCACGGCGAGTCGTTTTCTTGGTACCAAATAAGTTGATATCTGATTCACCCGTGGAACATCCGTTACCGAAAGAGAAACCGCAACCACCACGTTCTGCAAAGGCTTCCGACATCGCCTCTTCACGGTGAGCCGTGGGGATCACAAAACGATCCTCGTAGTTAGCAATGGCCAGGTAGCGGTACATTTCTTCTACCTGAAGCTCAGTTAGACCAACCTCTTCCAACACCTGCAAATCCTGCTCGTTATCAACAATTTGCGAGCGTTTGTAGGCACGCATAGCTAACAGGCGCTTAAGTGCCAGTTTGACGGGCGCTTCATCGCCAGCGGTGAGTAGGTTAGCCAGGTATTTCAACGGAATACGCAGAGAATCCACGTCAGGAATAATGCCGTTCATACCCATATGACCCGCATCTGCAGCAGACTGAATGGGTGACAGTGGCGGCACATACCAAACCATCGGCAGAGTGCGATATTCAGGGTGCAGTGGTAATGCCAGCTGCCAATCTACGGCCAATTTATACACCGGTGATTGCTGTGCAGCGGTAATCGTTGAATCAGGAATACCATCTTTTCTGGCTTGAGCGATAACCTCTGGATCATTGGGATCAAGGAAGAGTCCCAACTGCTCCTTATACAGGTCCTGCTCATTTTCAGTACTGGCTACTTCCTGAATTCTGTCGGCGTCATACAACAGCACACCCAGGTAGCGAATACGACCTACACAGGTTTCGGAACAGACAGTAGGCTGACCAGATTCAATCCGCGGGTAACAGAAAATGCATTTTTCTGATTTACCGGACTTCCAGTTGAAGTAAATCTTCTTGTAAGGGCAGCCAGATATACACATCCGCCAACCACGACACTTCTCCTGATCAATCAGTACGATTCCGTCTTCTTCCCGCTTGTAGATAGCACCTGATGGACAGGA
>DRHD01000307.1 GCA_011049795.1 Porticoccus sp. | reverse complement strand
GGGTACTCATGGTGTTTCTCTTAGGTTTCTTGGAATAAACGCTGGTCTGAGCAATAACCATGTATTGGCGGCTGGTTCTACTTTCCAGCAATCGAGAGCGAATATTGGTGACCCGATCTATCAGCCGGGGCCTCACGACGGAGGTAGAGACGTGGATATAGTTGGGAACCTTGCGTGGTATAACCCCATTGACGTTGAAGGGTCTAACTTAATTGATGCGGCTCTTTGGCAACCTACCACGCCTGACTTGATGTCTGAAGAGGTACTTGACATCGGGGTTCCATCTGGCATCGGCATAGCGAATGTGGGTGATATCGTTCAGAAATCTGGGAGGACAACTGGGCTTCAGTCAGCCGAGGTTATCGATATTAACGCCACAATCAGCGTCAACTATGGTGACTTTAAAGCCGATTTCCATAACCAAATAATCACCGACGTTATGGGAGGTCCCGGCGATAGCGGGTCAGCCGTCTTCGATATGACTGGACCTAACCTTGTAGGGCTTCTCTTTGCAGGTAGCAACTTTGTTACGGTTCACAACCATATCAGAAATATACTCGACGCCATAGGTCCTATAGTTCAACCACCTAATGGGGGCGGGGAAGCAGCACCGGTTACGGCAGGGGCGGTTCTAAGTACGTTATTTTTAGCATTCGGTCTCTCATAGATACGCTTTTAAACCTATTTTTACGCGGATTATCTGTAGGAGATACGACGAGGTTTGGTAACGTATACAAGCTCATCTGCATCAGGAACTATAACCATAATTTCAGACATTGTCGGAACCTCACTTACTATCAACGTTCCTCTGGATGAAATTGTTCAAGGAGTGCCATTCATCATTGATGGTCAGCTTACGAGGAACGATAACGGAGTACCCCTTTTAGGAGAAACTATCTCGTTTACTTGGAATGGAAACGTGTTTGCACCAACGACCACTCGCAATATTGGTGGCGTAATCAAATATGAAACGACTGTTCAGATCGATGAACCAGGTACATTTACGATTACAGCCAACTTCGATGGATCAGAACGACCGGGCTTAACGCTAACACCAACGAGAGGAATCGAAGGTGTCAGAATTGGAGCCAGCATGGTCACACCACTGATCATAGGCGTAAGTCTTGCTCTTGGAGCAATCCTTCTAGCAGTTGGACTGGTCAAAAAGTGAGCTAAATGGTAGAAGTGCGTTTCGCGTGCATCCCTAGCGTGGCTGGGGTCGAGTGTTCCCTAGATGGTGCTGTGCAGTTTTCTAACGAGAGCGGAATTGCTTCATTTATGGGAATATCACAGGGCGCACATTCTTACTCAGTTAAAGCTCCAGCGGGCTGGGTTTTTGTTTCTGGCGAAGATACTTTCAAGAGACCGCTTCCTTCAAGTGGGACAACTATCATTGAGTGGCTCCCTATTCCGGGTCAGCCATGGCCAGAGGCAAATCCGTGGATGATGATGTTCACGTTCAAAGAAGGGATCGCACCTGAGCCTCCCACGGTTCCTGCTGGTTTTATCGAGAAAATAGTTACTGCGGGGATAATAGGAAGTATTCTAATCTGGTTAGGATTTAGGCAATAAATTAGGTGTAGCTGTAGGCTTTGGGTATGCTTTCTCGACGGCTCTATATTTTGCCTTCATTGATTCACAATATGTTTCACTGGGTTCCACCCCAAATTCTCCATTATGTAGGAAGGATGTGATATTGCATGGGGTGCATGATAGGTGGCATTTCTGGCATTTTTTGGATAGTTTTCCAGCTTCTTGTTTGATCTTTCTTTCTCTCACAGGGTCAACTCCATGCCAAACACTGCCTATCGCGTATTCCTGACCCAGTAACGGACCATCGATGCAGGGGTAGATATACCCGTCGGGGCCTATCGTTTTTCCTTGTCTTCCTATCCCACAGCCGTGATCTGGTGGCTGTTTTAACATACGTGAAAAGTTTTCATAGTCGTTAATTTTGAAGTCTGGGGGTCGGTGGAGGGTGCGTACTATTTTCAGATATTGTTCTTCAAGAACGGGAATATCTTCTGGTTCATAGCTGAACCCATATGGTTTTAGGATGTTGAGATATATGCTTTTGAATCCAAGTTCTTTGATTTTTAAGACATCCTCAAACATTGTGTCTATAGGATACATGACTTTCAGTACCCCTACGTCAAGCCCTAGTTTCATCGCATTCTGTGCGTTTTCGACCACGGTTTCATAGGTTCCACTTCTGTTCATATCTTGGCTTTTTTTAGAGCCGTCGAAACTTAAAGCGATATCAACATCATGGTATCGAAGCCAATCGAGGGCATCATCCTTGAGCATAACCCCGTTTGTTGTTATTCCGAATGATCTGTCTCCAATTTTCGTGTTCTGAGCACCAAGCATCATTTTTATTGGGTGTAGGTTTTGGAGTGCTTCTCCCCCATAGAAGTCTATTTTTCCGGGGATTTCTTGAAGATAATTTGTTGTCGCCTCTGCGATTTCCTCGGTCATGTCAAGGGGGAGTTTCTTGACCGCGAAACAGTACGCGCAGTTTAAATTGCATTTCCCTGTCGTCCAAACTTCGACCATTATTACCTCGATCTCAATCTTATTCTGTTTTGGATATCCGTCTGACATTGGATTTGGCACCCTGTTTGGCAGGATTGTTCGCATGAGCTTTGGCATGAAATCTGACAGCTTGTCTTGCAGTCCCCAAGTTCACAGCTTGTCTGGCACGAAACCTCACAGCCAACCTTGCAGGATACTTCACAGCTATCCTTGCATGATATTTGGCACGAAGTCTTACAGTCGCCTAGTTCACAGCTTGATTGGCAGGATACCTGACACCCTGTTTTGCAGTCTAATTGACAGCTTGATTTACATGATACTTGGCAACTGGTCTTACAGTCGCCTAGTTCACAGCTTGTCTGGCAGGATACTTCACATCCAACCTCGCAGGATATTTGGCAACCAGTCTTACAGTCGCCTAGCTCACAACTTGTCTGGCATGAGACCTCACACCCAATTTGGCAGGCAAGTTCACAGGTAGTACCACAGGACCCCCCAGCGTAGGTGACCGTCATTGTGTGGGTTCCATGTTCGAATATTGTTACTGAAAACGAGTAAGCCCCACTAGCGTTTGTTTGGGTGGAGGATAAGTGTGAGCCGTCCACAGATATGCTCACGTTTTCATTGGGTAATCTTTCTCCTGTATCGTCTCTGGAAAGATTACCTGAGACCGTGAAAGGGTGGCCTTCAATTGTCGTCGGTGGTAGATTAATTGTTAGTGTTGTTCCTGTGGCTGCTAGAACATCTACTAAAAATTTAATCATTCATTGGACCCTACATAATTCGTGCTCAAGCGTAATAATAAGCACGCCTATGTTACCTCTGTGTGGCGTATGTGCTACATCTTCACACATCCTAAACATATGTGTTTAAATATAATTAAACCTACTAAGTTGTGGTGGTTAAAAACGGTTAAATATGATACTGACGAAAATGGGTGGTTAACAGTTCTCAAAGATTACCAAATAATTGCTATGCAATCTCTCTGGGATCTGCCTGAAGGGAAGGTGGGAAGTAGCCGAGATATCTGGGTGCTATCTAACGTTGCAATGGCAGGAACTAAAACAATTAGCAGAGCCTCAATCATAAACTTCTTAAACTCAATGGTTGATGTCGGAGTCCTCACATACCATGAAATCACGGGCAAAGGAGGGCATCGTAGAATCTACGCTGCCAAGTTCGATGAGGCGGG
>DRHD01000306.1 GCA_011049795.1 Porticoccus sp. | reverse complement strand
TTCAGTATTTCAGTATTTCAGTATTTCAGTATTTCAGTATTTCAGTATTTCAGTATTTCAGTATTTCAGTATTTCAGTATTTCAGTATTTCAGTATTTTGAATTCTTGCTTCATTAGCAAGATATAACGCAGTAACTACCGTTCCAAGTGTGCCTATAGCCGCTAACCATGTTCCCGTAGCACCGAACAATTGTGTGAATCCAGTGAATGCGGCTTCATCATTTTGATTTAGGCCAACACCGATCCCCCACGAAAAACTAGCGATTGCTATAACAAAAACTAATATTCCGATAATTAAGAAAAAGAGAGTTCGGTGCATAATAGTTATCTTTATGGTTAACGCCGCGCTTTGAGGAAAATTTGGAGCGCAGTGGAATATTTGTCCGCCAACAGCGCCTTATTAGGCATACTTTTTAGCCAAGTATTTTTCTCGATATAGCAACAGATTATCAATTTTTACTTTCCAGTTACTTGGCAGCTCTGGTTCAAGCCACTGAATATCATCATACCAAGCCGGTATATGTTCTTCGTCCAATTCTCCCAAGCCAATGACATTATTGCCATATAAATCCAAGTGCCTTTTGTAAAAGCAGACCTTTATACTTTTCATGTGGTCTGTCGGTTTCGCGAAACCCTTTGGTATGAGGACAACATTCGAAGCTGACGTAAATAACCCATATGGCTCGATACTCATATCTACGTCTGTAAAGACCTCTTTTTCTAGAGTTCTTTCATCTTGTTTGTGACCGAACACATGTGCTAACTCAAAATTATCCAAGCCACTCGGCGACCACATGCCTGATGCACCTCCTGAGTATGCCTTATTCATAGATAAGTATGCCCAGATATGCCGTGGGAATGTGTTGTCATTGAGTATTGTCCCATCTTTTTGGAATACATTATTTTTCCACTGGCCAGCTTTTTCCTTATTTATTGGCCTCCTAAAACCAGGGAATACACAATCTGATTTGGTATAAAAAAATGGCAATGGATTACAGTTCTCATGGCAAATACTTCGAAAACATTTTTCATATAGGACATTTTGTACAGCTATGTGATTCGCAATATCCGGATGGATATGATGCGTAATTCTGCCAAGTATTAATGCGAGTTCTTTTTCGACAGAATTGGATAAATCACGGTATGTAAAGTTTTTGACCATAGTTCAGATCACATGCCTAAACGCTTTGCTAAACGGAGCGCGTCCAGTGGAGGCCACTTTTTGGCCTGAACGAAGTTTGAGCAACTTGTTATGCATTGCCTTCAAGCTCCCTATCACGAAGATTGGCAAGGTGGCGTATATCTTCGCCAGTGTAGTTATCCCCCTCTATTTCCTTGCCTAGTAAGGCAATGTGTAATCGTTGCATTAGCCGCCATAACCCATTCACAAAATCATCAATCTCGTCATGGGTAATACTGGCTTCTTTGTATAGTTCACTCGGATCAAAGACTCGCTGTTTATCTATATGGACAAATGTCTTATTGCGAATTCCGATAAATTTGTCAGCCAATATTTTCGCAGCCTGAATATTGAAAGCAGATTCTTTCGCAGTTTTCTTCATTAGTTTTTCATTAGCTCTAACTAAATACCAAAATGACGACACTTTCGAATCATCTTCAAGAACCCTGATAAGACGAATAATTCTCGCATCCTTAAGTGCGTTCAGTGACACTCGGAAAAAGTCGAGACCAATAGCATCTACAGTTAGGCCGCACAAAGCTTTCTGGTATGTGTAGAGCCAAAATGCTTCAGCTGCAATTCGCTCTACAGTACGTATATAACGTTTATCAGAATGAGTCATAATTTGATTGCATAACGCCCAAAGCAGCGGTTTATCCGCTGCCTTTGCTGGTTATGTGGCTTACTCATTTATATTTCCACAATTGGGACAATTCCTCTGCGATCGAAATGAATCAACCTCAGTGCTCGTAATAGCTTTTTTTAACCCATTCCAATACCAACGTGCCCGACACTTGGGGCATTTAATAGAAAAGGCAGCACAAAACCCCATGAAGGCAATTACTCCTCCCCCTCCTATCCCAAGAGCTGATTGCTGCCACTGCGTGTATTGGTAGAGAAAACTTAACCCACCTAGAACACTGGCAACCAATACACAAGTTAAGTATGCGTAATACTTCCATGCCTGATGTGTCCGATAAAGAATCGAATGTTTTTCAATCATCATTGCTCACATAACAGTGTGTTAATGAGGCCTTCGGCCTCATAATAATGATTATCAGGTCACCAGCGTATTTTATTATGCTGGTCTGGCTAATTCTTTCTAACACCTTGATTATATTAATGAACACAATAAACATTAGGCTATTTTGGCCTATTATCGGGTGCACTTTTTCTTTGTAGACATTGATTTTTTGAAAAAAACTGGTTAACTGTATGGGTATACAGTCAACGGAAAAGGAGTTTCGCCATGTCTTCATCACCGGTCCTTCGGTCTGTACGGGAGTACATGCTGGTTAGACGTTACAGTCTGAGAACCATAAAGTCTTATTTATACTGGATCAAGTACTATATTGTGTTTCATAAGAAACGGTATCCAACAAGTTTGTCTGAGCAGCATGTGGCGTCATTTTTAACTTTTTTGGATAGAAATGTGTCTGTGGCTACGCAGGCTAGCTTTAAAGAATTCAATTAAAGGGGGCAACCCCCTTTAATCCTAACCTTCTTGCTAAAGCTCTAACACTTAACCCGTATTAAATGGTGGGCCTAACAACAAACTCACCATCTTCTTCAACCAACTGAAGAAAACAGCCGAGCAGTGCAAAATTTGGCTCTTGGCCGGGGGTTCCACAGACTAAGTTTTTCCCTTTTTCCCGAAGCTGTCTTGCCGCCTTGCGTTGTGCCATATTGACGGAGAAGGGTACAAAAATCTTTTGAGATGCAAGCGCATCTATTTCTTGTAAACGCTCATGGTGTTTTTCTAAGTCTTCACGTCCTGCGTCTGAGCCTTTTGGCGTTTGTAGGGTTGTAAATGCTTGTTCTTTGGTTCTATGTCTACTCATCTCGATACTCGGTATTTGGTTTGCACTATGAATATTGGGGCGTAAAAGTAAGTGGGGTCTAAAGTAATCAGGTTCAGATACCACTTAATCTGGCCGCTATCGTAACAAAGAGGCCCGACCAAAGGAATCAATGCTCTTTACTCACAAGGCCGTCGTAATACGTATCGCCGGTATATTCGTTTTGGTTAGACCCTTTTCGCAGCAGGGGCACTCTTCTATTTCACTTACGGCTATCCGGTAGGCGTCACCTGTCAAATCACCACCATGTACTAGACTTAAGTATTATGATTGGTGCATTAAGTAACCGTCACATTACACTGATACTACCTGCAAATAACCGTCAGGTAGCTTCTGACGAGCCTAGCAAAGAGAGCAAAAAGCCAGTATCACCGGAAGATAAAAAAGATAAAACGGCCAGTGAAACAACGCATTTTGATAAAAGCCAAAAACTTGACCCAAAAGAACTGCGCCATTTACAGAACTTACAACAGACCGATAAAGCCGTTCGAGCTCACCTAGCTGCTCACCTAGCTGCTGCCGGCGCACTAGCAAGAGGTGGCGCTAATTTTTCTTATCAAACAGGGCCTGATGGACAACGCTATGCTGTTAGTGGCGATGTACAGATAGACATGTCTCCACTTCAAGGTGACCCACAAGCCACGTTAGCCAAAGGAGAACAAATCCGTCGGGCCGCGTTAGCACCAGCGCAGCCGTCGGGACAAGACATCTCCGTTGCAGCCAGCGCTGCTCGAATGACAGCAGAGGCACGCATAGAGCTGTTACAACAAAAACCTAGTTCAGAAACACGTGATAAAGAAAGTCAAAATGCAATCCGTAGCTATCAAGAAGTAGCGCACGGCTATGACAAGCACCAACTAGACACACGTGCCTAACCAGCCCTTCTTCCTTGCACTCCAAGTCGAAACTTACTCCCTGGAAACTAAGAGCCCCTTAAACCTAAGAGCCCAGCTTAAGAGGTAAAAACTCTTTATTTAACAGGGGGCCGGCTATCTACCATCAATTTATCTAATGCAACCTGCGCTTGTTTTGGCTTATTCAAGTCCTGCGCTTCTAACATCTCGCATTCATCCTTGACCATTTGCTCTATGGTGACTGGATAGAATTTGCAATCGTCGGGGCGGTCGTAATAAATTTCGCAGGTGTATTTCTCTTGGTTGGGTTCTTTTCGTAGCCAGGGGCACCGCTCTATTTGTTCACCGGTTTTTGGGTCTACCCAGATTTTTCCATTGCTGACGTATTGGTAGATGTCGGGCTTAAACAGCTCCCACAGCTCTATTTCGCTTTGTGATGCGGATAGGCCGCCGTTGCTGTATTTGACACAACATTTTCCGCACTGGTTACAGTCTTTCACGTTACTGGCACATGGGTTTTTAGGGGATGGAAATAAAAATGACCGGTGTGGAAATTAAAGAACTGAACGCTAGAAGGCTGAAAACAAAAAAGGGCGGCAACTTGGCTTTCCATTGTCTCTGCCCTTTTCTTGACGTCCTTTGCTTGGAGTCCTTTGCTTGAAGCTGTTTCGTGTCGCTACGCGCCTATTACGCGCCTATAAAGCACGACGACTTCACCACACCCTAAACAGGGGCTGGCCTGATGACAAACTCACCATCTTCCTCGACCAAATGAAGCGTGCATCCGAGTTCGCCGAAATTGGGAACCTGTTCAGGAAACCCGCTCACAATATTTTTACCTTGTGAACGAAGCTTTAACGCCGCCTTGCGTTGTTCCATATTGACGGTGAACGGTACAAAAATCTTTTGGGCTGCACTCTCATCTATTTTTTGAATGCGCGCCCGCAGCTTCTCCCGGTCCTCTCGCCCTGCCTCTGAACCAACAGGGAACATCGGTTGGATGGAAGGGTCTTTAATCTTCTTTTTTCTACTCATCGTTACGCTCGATCTTTGGTGTTTTCTTGGGATTGCACAGCAAGAAACAGTGCTATTTTACGGTCGCTATTTTGAATAGAAAGCATACAAAAAGCAACCTTTGCTTTATTCGCCCCCCAACCAACAAAATTTCATATTATTGTTATAAACCAACTAGTTATAAACCTTTAACTCTAATCTTCACTGGGTTGGTCAAGGCTCAAAGACAATATAAGCAGGGGGTTAATGAACGGATAATTCGCCGACTTGAGAGCGCAGAGTCGGTTTTTACGCCGATCTCTATTCTTCTGCCCCCTGCTCTACCACCCTCATTTTTCTTTCAACCACCCTACACCCTTGGAAAAAAATCTTGATATTCAGCGCCACTACTCGATAATCACCGGGTGTTATCCATGATGTAAAACTATTATGTACAAGGTGAAACTATGTATCTGGCAATGAATCGGTTTCAGGTGAATGAAGGGCGTGAAGATGACTTTATTGAGGTATGGCGCAGCCGTGATTCTTTTTTGAATGAGGTACCAGGCTTTAAGTCATTCAACCTGTTACGCGGAAAGACCGAAGACGGCATCACGCCTTTTGTTTCACATTCTGTTTGGGAAAGCCGAACTGCCTTTGAAGATTGGACTCATTCAGAGGCTTTCCGTAAAGCCCATGCTGGGGCGGGAAAAACCTCTGAGGGCATTTATGCGGGCCCACCCAAGCTGGAGTTGTTTGAAGCAGTCTTGTAATAACAGCGCTTATGTAAGACTGCTTTGCTAGGTGCTTACTTAGCTAAGGGCTAACGGGCATTATGCCGACAGCACTCTCAGTAGGCTTTGTGCATGACCCGCTGCTTCCAGACCTAGATCTGTAAGGTAGCCGCCGTCAACGTGGTTGGTTAAGCCCTTATCAAAAAGCCGCTTTGCCGCCGCAACGGCTTCTTCCGAGGCTTCTTGAGAATGGACCTTGATGCCTGTTGAAGCCGATGAAAGATTAAATTGATTTAATAGTTTAATTTCTTCCAGTGTTTCATTTGTGTACATCATAAATTTCCTATTAAAAAGTATTTCTGCTAATTCTGAATATCTCTGGCAAAAATTGCCTTTAAATAATTCGTTTCCGGTATGGCCGGATGTATGGGGTGGTCTGGCCCCTGCCCGCCAATGGAGAATACTTGTAACTGACGTTGGCGATGTGCTGCCGCAGTTTTCACCACGTCCATCAATGTTTGTTGGGGTAAATGCATGGAGCAAGATGCTGACACCAAGATACCACCGGGAGCCAATAATCTTAACGCCAACTGATTAGCCTGATGATAGGCCTTTTCACCCTGACGTTGATCTTTTTTACGTTTAATAAAGGCCGGCGGGTCTAGCACCACCACATCAAAAGTTTGCCCAGCATCGATTAAGGCTTTCATGATGTCATTGGCCTTGCCTTGCAAGCAAGAAAATTGGCCACTGTACTGGTTCAATTCGGCATTTTGTTGTGCCAAGTCTAAGGCATCACCGGAAACATCCACACAGGTCACCGCTTTGGCTCCTGCTACCGCCGCCTGAATACCCCAGCCACCCACGTAGCTGTAAACGTCTAATACGGTTTTGTCTTTGGATAAGTGCTGCAACTGTTGGCGATTGATTCGGTGATCATAAAACCAACCCGTTTTTTGCCCCGTCATCACTGGTGCCAGAAAGCGTGTGCCATTTTCTTCCAGCTCTACCAGCTCCGGCACATCACCTGCAGCGACTTCGACAGCTTCAGGTAGGCCCTCCATCTGACGGAATGGCCCCTGATTTCTAAACACGATCCCTTTAGGGGAGAACACTTCATCCAGAGCGGCGATCACCACATCACGGCGTTGATCCATGGCCGCGGTGGTTAGCTGTGCCGAAAGATAATCACCAAAGCGGTCTACGACTAGACCCGGCAATAAATCCGAATCACCAAAGAGGGCGCGATAATAGGGTTTTGCAAAACAGGCTTCACGAAATTGTAATGCTTGCTGTAGGCGGCTAACGATCAACGGCTGATCCAGCTCTCGACCCTTTTCTCTAGTATATAGCCTCGCACAAATCAGGCTGGCAGGGTTCACCGTGGCCATGGCGACGAATTTTCCACTGGCATCTTCTACTGCCACTTCGCTTCCCACAGACATTGTCTTGAGTGGGGTGGCGACAATATCGACCTCATTGCTGTACACCCACAGATGGCCCGCGCGTAACCGCCGGTCGGCACCTTTTTTAAGTCTTAGCGACATGTGGGTTGAGGTGGACATGCTCTCTCCTGGCTGACCATTTAGAGGATAGAAAATAAAAAAGGCTGCCTATGAGCAGCCTTAATTTAAAGAGTGTATCCGTTTTCCTTTGTAAAATTTACCGTTACTTAATGTGGCCAAAGGAAATACTGAAGTAGTTACTCGTCTTCAGCAGCTGCTTCATAGGCGGCAGCATCCAGCAAGCTTTCTAGCTCAGAGGGGTCAGACATTTTGATTTTGAAAAACCAACCTGCATCATAGGGTGATTCGTTGATGGTTTCCGGTGCATCTTCTAGCTTCGGATTAATCGCAATGATCTCACCCGAGATCGGAGTATAAATATCTGAGGCGGCTTTTACGGATTCAACTACACCGGCTTCATCACCCGCAGAGAATGTAGTCCCCACTTCAGGCAGCTCCACATAAACCACATCGCCCAGACTATCCTGTGCATGGTCAGAGACACCTACGGTCACGGTACCGTCACCTTCATCGCGAGCCCATTCGTGGCTGGCGGCATATTTCAGATTGGAAGGGGTAGCGCTCATTGTTGTGTCCTCACCCTAGGTGGTTAAACCTTTAGTTACTTATCGCTGTAGCTTTTAAAGCTGTGTCACTTAAACTGCCGCGAATTCTAAACCTGATCGACCTCAAACTAAAGAGGGAATTAACGAGTAGGAAGGCTAAAGCAGGGCGGCTAAAGAAGCCCCATTGCCTGACGAACCATAAAATTCTTTATGGGACCGAGCCGGTTTACCGTATTCATCCCATCATTGCGTAATAACCGAATCGGTAGGGGCTGCTTTTCAAACAATCGTTTAAAACCTTCCATCACGGCCATAGTGCCCAGATTATGCGGTTTACGGCGACGCTGGTAACGACCCAATGCCCACATATCGCCGGGAGAAAGCCCTCGACTAACCGCTCTCTCCACCTCTTCGACCAAGACGATCACATCCTGAAAACCAAGGTTTACACCCTGCCCCGCCAGCGGATGAATGGTGTGGGCCGCATCGCCCATCAGTGCCACCCCCGGCACCACATAATCAACGGCATGACGTTGTTTGAGGGGAATTTTGTAGCGTTTATCTACGGCTACCACATCGCCCAAGCAATTTCCCCCTGCCCGGGTCAATGCCTCGCAAAAGGCGTCATCATCAAGCGTCATTAACAACTCGGCAACTTCTGCCTGTTGCGACCAAACGATGGAGCACTGGTGACAATCACCCGTTTCTGTTTGCAAGGGCAAAAATGCCAAGGGTCCTTCTGGTAAAAATCGCTGTCGGGCCGTGAAATCGTGATTTTTTTCAGTGGTGACGGTAGTGACAATGGCATGGTGACCATATTCCCACTGACGCAACTGCAACCCACAAAGTTCTCGAACTTTTGATTGGGCTCCATCGGCGGCGGCCAACAGTTTAGTGTTGATGACAGAACCATCGGCCAGGGAAATAGCTACGCCTTCAGACTGTCGTTCCAAATCCACCACGGTGGCTGGGCACAGCAGCGTTACATTTTCGAGTGCTTCAAGCCGCTGCCACAGGGCCTCGACAACCAACGCATTCTCGACAATATGCCCCAAACTGGGCTGCCGTACTTCAGCACAATCAAACTCTATATGCCCGGTTCCATCGGCCTCCCACACTTCCATCCGCTGATACGGACAGACACGCCGAGCGGCAATCTGCTCCCAGGCGCCAGTATCCTCAAGCAGTTTCCGAGACAACGCTGTCAGGGCTACCACTCGAGGATCAAAGCTTTCTGATAAATCAGGCATTTCAAATGGCCGGGCTTCTAGAACGGCTATCCGTAAATTTTTTCCACTCTCGGTGGTGGCGAGTAAGGAGGCAAATGCCGCTCCGACCATGCCAGCACCGGCCACCACCACATCGTATTCATGTTCAGCCATTATTTTGCCTTCCCACTGCCGATGTTCTTTTTGCTACCTGTGGCGCTCCGCGAGTCTCAAGCCCCATGCCCAACCTGGCGAACTGGTGACGTAAAAGCGGCACCATATCCAGCGCCAATAAACCGAGGTTTCGAGCCAAGGCGACGGGGGATGAATCAATACCAAATACTTTTGGTAACAAATCACTCAGTAAAATTGTTTGCTTCTGGTCGGCCTGCTGTTGTTTGAGATAGCCCTGTAGCACTGATAACTGGCCTAGGGCGTCATTACTGGCCGATGTTGCCAGTTCATTGGCAAGTACCGCCACATCTCGTAGTGCGAGGTTAAAGCCCTGTCCTGCCACCGGATGCAGTGAATGAGCGGCATTACCCACCACCACAACATGGCTGCGAACCTGTTCATTGCTGGTAATCAAACGAATGGGGTAACTATGACGGGTGCCTACCCGCTGAAATTGCCCCAACCGATAACCAAACCGATCTTGTAATTCTGCTAAAAACACCTCATCTGAGGCTTCCATCATCTCAGCCGCCCGCTCTGGTGACAGGGTCCACACTAGGGCAGAGCGATGCTCATTATCTACCGACTGCAATGGCAGCATGGCCATAGGGCCTGAATCTGTAAAACGTTCGTAGGCAATGCCTTGGTGATCCTGTTGTAAGGAAATGTTCGTCACCAGCGCCACCTGGCCATAGTCCCTGGTTGTAGTATCAATACCCAACATCTCTCGAGTACGAGACTGGGCACCATCGGCTACAACCAGTAGCTTTACCTGTAAGTTGGCGCTCACTTCAGTACCAGAAAATGATAATTGCATCCCACCCCGAATGGGCTTAACACTGGCCACTTGAGCTGGTGCTATAACCTCAATACCAGGTGCCTGTTGGAGTGCCTCCATCAGTACCGAACCCAACCACTGGTTTTCTACCACATAGCCCAGTGCTGGTAAGTTTTGCTCGGCAGCATGCAGACGGGTATTCCCAATATGACCCCGATCTGACACATGCACTTCTTTGATCTCGGCCAACCGTGGACTCAGGGTTGACCACAGGCCCAACATCTCAAAAATTTCTCGGCTGCTGTGAGACAGCGCTGTGGAGCGAGCATCAAAACTGGGTTGTAGATCACCGGAAGCGGGTGTCATGGGGAATGCTTCAATGACGTTAATACGCCAACCGAGATTCAGGGAAGACAGTAACAACGCAAGACTGGCACCCACCATACCGCCACCGACTATGGCTATATCCACATCGGCTATATCCACGTCTTGTACGGATACATTAGGCTCTGTTGGTGGGTTTTGAGACATTACTTCGCCATTAACCTTTCTATTTCTTCCGTGGTTTTGGGGGCGCCGCTGCTCAAGACGTCGGGGCCCTTGGCAGAGATCAGTACATCATCTTCAATACGGATTCCTATACCACGCCAACGTTTGGCTACTTGGGTATTATCAGGAGATATATAAATACCCGGTTCCACAGTAACGACCATGCCTTTTTCCAGCAGACGCCACTCATCATGGACTTTGTAGTCGCCCACATCATGCACATCAATACCCAGCCAGTGCCCGGCTCGGTGCATGTAGAAATCTCGGTAGCCCTTGGATTCGACCAACTCATCGAACTCGCCCTTCAAGAGTCCCAAATCCATCAGACCCTGGGTAATCACATTCACGGTAACTTGGTGGGGCTCATCCCAATGATTACCTACAGCGCAGGCATCAATTCCAGCTAATTGAGCTTTGAGAACCAGGTCGTAAATAGCTTTTTGTTCCGGGGTAAATTTGCCATTGACCGGAAATGTGCGAGTTATATCTGCCGCGTAATGTTGCAGCTCACAGCCGGCATCAATCAGCACCAGGTCACCGTCTTTGAGTTTGGCGCTATTCTCCACATAGTGAAGAATGCAGCCATTGGCACCGCCACCCACAATGGAACTGTAGGCAGGAAAGCGTGCTCCCGCCATGGCGAACTCGTGCTCAATTTCTGCTTGTAGTTGGTATTCAAACATTCCCGGCTTGCAGATTTGCATGGCACGGCAATGTGCTCGAGTAGATATCTCACCAGCGGCGCGCATGATTTTCTGTTCCGAAGCACTCTTGAACAGGCGCAATTCATGTAGCAGGTGGTCGAGGTCAATAAATTCACCCGGCGGTACGGCACCTGCTCGCGACTTAGAACGAATGGTGTTGACCCAATCCATCAGGTGGCGATCAAAGATCAGGTCCTTACCCATCGCGTAATACACTCTATCTCGGCCTTCCAGCAAGCCCGGCAAAATGTCATCGATATCATCGATGGGAAAAGCATCGTCAGCGTCGTACTTTTTGCAGGCACCTTCAGGGCCAGCGCGATAGCCGTCCCAAATTTCTCGATCAGGATTTCTGTCACGGCAAAACATCAGAAATTCGCCGTGCTCCCGACCGGGTACGAGCACTAAAACCGCTTCAGGTTCTGGAAAACCACTGAGATAGAAAAAATCGCTATCCTGCCGATAGGGATAATTGATGTCCCGGTTACGAGTTTGCTCAGGGGCAGCAGTGAGGATAGCAATGCTATTGCTGTCCATCATCTCGATCAATTTACGCCTACGGCGGGCAAATTCCTGCTGGTTAATCATTCGATGTTCTTACGTTCTTCAATTTTTGGACTCTTCAATGACAAACCTATCTGAGATAAACACTAATCGGAGCAAATGTAATGGATAAAATCAGGTGTGAACTGACTCAATGAATCGTCTGGGCGATCTGATCCTCAACCGGATTCAGCTCAGCATAAATAAGTAATACGGCGACCCTGACATATTCGACCAATTCGGTATAACTAATCTCATCCTCTTCCTCACCATCCTCTTCCTCGAGGCTAGCCACCTGAGAAATAGAAGCCATGTCACTTAGGGCGTCAGCAATATCCCCGGTGAGTTCAGTTTTTGTGGACAGGCCCGAGTTACCCAAGCCAAAAAGGAACCCCTGGCACCACTCACCCAAGGAGGCAAGCCGTTGATTTAATGGAATTTCATCGTCTGGAAGTAACGGTAAAAATTCAAAACCACGGCTACTGACTTGCCCCAATGTGTACTGGTACAGCTCGGGTAACATATCACCCAAGTCCTCTACTCGCTCCAGATCCACCTCAAGCAACTCACCAACAACGGACAGCAACTCATCCTCTGACAGTTTCTGACCACCGCTAACCCTGCCACAGAGAGCCCCGTGTAGTTCCGTAGGGCTGCCCATCAAATTAGCCAACACAAATGCATTAGCAATATCATTAAAGTTCATCGTTATCTCTGCCGCTACAACCGGGTAGAAAAAGGCATCCTACCACCCTTCATCATGCCAATCACGCCAGATCCATTGCCTGAAAAGAAAATCCCATTCAGGCAAGAAGCTAGCCTATTTTCCTCGAAACAGCATCAAGATTGTTGACCCATTCGATAGTGCACCATATAGTTAGTTGTCTAGTTACTCTTAATGACTACTGATGGCTGCCGCAATGTCAGATGATTTGGAAAATCTCGAGCATAAAATTGATCGCTTGATCCATTTTTGCGCTCGACTTCAAAAAGAGAATGAATCTCTCCGTAATCGTGAATCCAGCCTGCTTAAAGAAAGAAGCAAACTTATGGAGAAGAATGAATTGGCCCGCAACCGGGTTGAACACATGATTGTGAGGCTGAAAGGCCTCAACAGCGAAGGTTAAACCCCCATGAGCCAGGATACTGTCAATATCCGTATTCTCGACAAGGAATACCAAGTCAGCTGCCCACCTGATGAACGTAACGCCCTACTACAGGCCGCGCGCTCTTTGGATGAAAGGGTTCGCACCATCCGCAATAGCGGTGGGGTTATTGGCTTGGAGCGCATTGCTATCATGGCGGCACTCAACTTGACCTATGAATTATCTAAAGTCGAAAACCAAACCGCATCTGACAACATCTCACAAGAGGTGATAGAGAAGCTGGACAATAAAGTTTCTGCTGCACTACAGAGTTTCGAGCAATCTGCCACTTTTTAGCCCCAAGACTGGGGTATAATCCCTTTTATGCCCTGGGGTGCTTGCCAGTCGACAAGTCCTTGAGCCGATAACTTGTAATCAGGAGGGTTCCAGCCGATACGGTGTGCATGTCCGCACGACGGAAAGCCTAATGTATCGCTGAGCCCCCCACCTTGAACCATTGGGTTCAAGGCCACGTTAACAGCGGCACCTCCGGGGACATATTTAAAAACCCGCATAGACACGCTAGGTACTCATGGACAGCAAGGCCATTCGTCAATTGATGCGTGAGCGACGCCAAGCGCTGTCCCCCCAACAGCAGGATGCTGCAAGCTCGGGCCTCGCTCGACAACTTTCTAACCTGCCAGCCTTTCGCAACAGCAAACGTATTGCCTTTTATCTCGCCAACGATGGTGAGATTAACCCACAACTCGCCATGGGCATTGCAGAAGCAGCCGGCAAGGAATGCTTCCTACCGGTATTGCACCCGTTAAAACTGAACCGACTGTATTTTGTTCGCTATTGCCAAGGAGACCCTCTCTTCGTCAATCGGTTTGGTATTAAAGAGCCACCGCTGCGTGGTGGATATATTGTTCCTCCACTGGGGCTTGACCTGGTCTTGCTGCCACTGGTGGCATTTGACCGTCGCGGTAATCGACTCGGCATGGGCGGCGGCTTTTATGACCGCACCCTGGCAACACAACAACATGCCACTCGGCTCATTGGGTTAGCCCAAAGTTGCCAGGAAACTGATAGTATCCGCCACCAACCATGGGATGTTGCGCTGCAGGCTATTGTCACTGAGCGTAATGTTATTCAGGCCCTTTAACCCTTTAAGAAATACCACTCATGCGTAAAACCAAAATTATCTGCACCATTGGGCCCGTCTCAGAGTCGTTTGAGATGCTGGAAAAAATGGCCAAGGCAGGGATGAACATCGTTCGTCTGAATATGTCTCATGGTGATCACGAATCCCACGCCAAGGTCATCAAGGCCGTGCGGACGCTCAATAAAAAGTCAAAACACCCTATCGCGATCCTGATGGATACTCAGGGCCCGGAAATTCGTACCGGTGACATTAAACATGACTTGAACCTGAAAGAAGGCGACATCATCTCGGTGGTTGCCCGCGGTGAAGATGACGTAGAAGCCAGCTCCATTCGTATTAATTACGAAGATCTGATTAATGATGTACAGATAGGCGACATGATCACCGTGGACAACGGCCTGATCAACTTGGAGATTCTGAGTAAAGAAGAACGCATCATGCAATGCAAGGTGATCGATGGCGGCGTACTTAAAAGTAAACGTCATGTAAATTTGCCCGGCATTCGAGTCAACCTGCCCGCGATCACAGAAAAGGACAAACGTGACATCGTATTTGCCATGGAGCAGGAAGTGGACTTTATCGCACTCTCGTTTGTTCGAGAAGTTGAGGATGTCCACCAGCTGCGTGAATTGCTGGGAGATAAAGCCGACAAGATTAAAGTTATTTCAAAAATTGAAGATCAGGAAGGCGTCAAAAATCTCAGTGACATTGTTGATGTCTCCGACGGTGTGATGGTAGCTCGGGGTGATTTAGGTGTCGAAATTGCCATTGAGAAGCTGCCTAGAGTTCAACGTCGAATTATTCGCCTCTGCGCCCAACGGGGTAAGCGAGTCATTGTCGCCACTCACATGCTGGAATCCATGATCGAAAACCCGATTCCTACTCGAGCAGAAGTAACGGATGTAGCTAATGCCGTGTACGAAGAAGCCGATGCCATTATGCTCTCGGGTGAAACAACGATCGGTAAACACCCCGTCAAATGTGTTGAGATACTGGCCCGAATTGCTCACTCTATCGAGCACAGCCCTGGACTGCAATTTACCAAAGATCTTGAGCTGAAAAACGATAAGGAAGAGATTGCTGCGGCTGCGGTAAAACTGGCTGAATCCATTAAGGCAAAAGCCATTATTGTCCCCACCCGACGTGGTCGGATGGCAGACTACGTCACCAACTGTCACCCCCAGGCACCGATTATTTGTGCCTTCACCAATGACAGCCGAACCCGCCGCCAACTGGTACTCAACCGCAACGTATTGAGCTTCCGTATCAACTTTAGCCAAGACCCGGAAAAAACACTCGCCACTGCCGCCAAAATAATGATTGAGCGCCCTGAATTTTCTCCGGAAGATCGACTGGTAGTGATTTCTGATGCATTAGCTGGCTCAGGTATCGATGCCATTCAAATTCGTCAGCTGGGTGACTTGCTTAACATCGGTAAAGAATAAAACCAAGGCGCTCACTGGCATGGTAGGGATAACTAACAGTCCACGTTTTACTCACCTTGCTATCGGCAAAGCGCCTGCCGTTTTAATACTCATTTTTTTGCTCCTGCCTGCCGTATTCAGCCATGCGGATCCTGGCAAGCACTCCTCTAAAACAGTATCTTCAACCACGCTCTCCACCAACGTCATTTTGTTTATTGGTGACGGTATGGATGAACACCAAATCACCATGGCACGAAATTATCTCTACGGGGCTGATGGAGCATTTTCTATGGAGCAGATGCCCGTTCGTAGCTCTGTTCAGGTACACACCCTGCGTGAAGATAACCCCAACCAATTTCGTTATGTGGCCGATAGCGGTAATACCGCCAGCACATTGGCCACAGGCCTGCTCACCAGCAAAGGCCGAATTTCTACCAGTGCCGCAAAGGATGTTGACCAGGAAACTATTCTGGAAGCTGCCCAGAAAAAGGGTTATCGAACTGGGCTAGTCTCCACCGCCAGCTTGACCGATGCCACACCCGCGGCATTTGCTGCCCATACCTCACACCGAAGCTGCCAAAGCACAAACAATATGGCGGGAATCAATCCTATCCAAGCTAAAACCCAGCAATGTGTGCTTGACCTAAAAGTGCATGGTGGCTCAGGTTCTATTGCCGAGCAACTCGCTACAGCAAATATCGATGTGCTACTGGGTGGAGGTATGGCCCTTTTCGACCAGCCAGTGGAGGGTGGTGCTCGTAACCTCCCCTCCATTCTGGATATGGCCCTGGATCACGGTCATCTTATGGTAAAAAATGCAGCAGAATTAAATACAGAGAAATTACAGGCAGCCTCCCAAACGTCCAGGTTACTGGGGCTGTTTGCCCCCGTTCACCTTCCCGTCGAATGGCAAGGAGAACAGCTTCGGCGCGCTGAGCTAATTACTATCGATAACAAGGGCAAGGCTATTTTCCCCACCCCTTTCGGCTGCGAGAAAAACCCTCATCACAACGGCACTCCCACACTGGCCAAAATGACGGCGCGTGCGCTACAGGTACTGTCCCAAAATAATAACCAGGGGTTTTTTCTGATGGTGGAAGGTGCCTCCATCGATAAACAAGCGCACATACGAAACCCCTGTGGCCAAATTGGTGAGCTTCGAGCCTTTGATCAAGCCGTCACCATCGGCAGACAATTTGCCCAACAGTATCCGAACACATTAATTATTGTCACAGCAGATCATGGACAGGCGGGGCAGATAGTCCCCTTACCGGAAAGTTATCAAGCAGCCAGCAAAGCGGTGCACATGGCCCAATACCCCACCGGCCACTACGCTGTACTAAAGACATTATCTGGTGAGTTAATGGCGATAAATTACGCCACCAATTCATCGCCTCAAGGACTGTGGGGAATGCATACTGGCACCAATGTACCCGCGTATATGGAAGGCCCAGGACTGGACGATATTCCTGCACTCATTGACCAACGGGATATCAACCAACTTATGCGCCATCATCTGAAGTTACCCTAACGCTAACCCCACCCCCACAAGCACCGGGGTTATCAATACCAGCAGGACATTCTTGCCCAAAGCAGGAACCAACTCATCCGGATACTCGATGCTGCGTAGCACTTCCCACCAAATCAGCAGCCCCAGAGGAAAGGTGATCAGAGTCGTTGCCGGCAAAGCACCCAGCCTCACCCCGACAACCAGACTGCCATAGGCACCCACCAACAGCAGTAGGTAAATCCATGCCGATGGGCGCAACCCCAACAGAATCGGTAAGTGCCATCGCCCAACCGCTTTATCTGCCTCAATATCGGGAATCTGATTCAACAGCAACAGGCCATTGCAGAGAAAAAATACAGTCCAACTAATATATTGTGCGGCGACAGAGAAGCTGCCCGTCATCAGAAAAACTGTGCCATTAACCATCAGCAAGCCAAAACCAATGCCTGGAGCAACAAGGCAGGCCAGCGGCATGCGATTAAGCCACCGAGTGTAGGCAAGAATAATCAGGCCACCGAGAATACCTAACGGCAATATCTGGCGACCCACTCGCCAACTGAGGTAGCCACCAATAACCACCATCACCAGAAAGGTGATGGTGAATAGTCCTTTCGCCGATGAGGCGAGCCAGGGTTTAGCCGGTAGGGTTCCACTCCCACCGCTAAAGGGTGTTCGGTTGGTGGTTTCGTCCAGGCCGCTGTTGAAATCCTGGTATTCATTGAGCGCATTCACAGCAATTTGAGCTGCCAGTGCGGCAAGAACAATCAACACGAATAAATCTATGGCCAGCTGCCCAGTTAATTGATAACTCAGGACCATGGCCGGCAATAACACCGCAGGAATCAGTGCCAAAAAAGGTGCACGGGAAATAGCGAGCAAATCCTTGATAGTCCAGGATTGAGTCATGTACCCAACTCTCCTTTACTCAAGCCTCTACCCAGCCCTCTATCCAACCCTCTACCCGGCTCTCCGCAACAGAACACGCAGTAATAGAACGCGGGCTACTTTAGAAATACCTGATAGGCAGGGTTATCTGTCTCTTCTAACCAGGTATAACCAAGATCGTCGAGAAACTTTGCCACCTGCTTTCGCTCTCCAGTGGGCACCTGCAAACCGGCCAATATACGACCATAGGCTGCGCCATGATTGCGATAATGGAACATGGAGATGTTCC
This sequence comes from Porticoccus sp., assembly GCA_011049795.1. The sequence goes on along the minus strand of DRHD01000306.1, from coordinate 13,656 downwards.
AGCGACCACCCAGCTTGTTCAGGAAGCTCATTAGCGCACCCGGACGCTCAGGGAACTCAAAGCGATAGACTGCCTCATCAGTCGCCTCAACAGCACGACCACCCACCATATGGCGGATATGCAATTTGGCGATTTCATTGTCCGTCATGTCCACCAAGGGGTAGCCCTTGCCCTGAAGATCCGCCACCAACTGATGACGATCCTCATCGGACATCACTTGAACGCCCACAAAGATATGCGCCTGAGTGGGATCACCCATACGGTAATTAAATTCGGTGATACTGCGCTTACTGAGCGCTGCACAGAATCGTTTGAAACTTCCCGGTTTCTCAGGAATAGTGACGGCCAGAATAGCCTCGCGCTTCTCACCGATTTCTGTGCGCTCAGAAATATAGCGAAGCCTATCAAAGTTGATATTGGCGCCACTATCTACGGCCAGTAATGTCTGGCCCTTAACACCCTTACGCTCTACATATTTTTTCAGGCCAGCCACACCCAGCGCACCCGAAGGTTCACAGATAGAACGAGTATCGTCAAAGATATCCTTGATCGCCGCGCTGATTTCATCCGCCGAAACCGTAACAACCTCGTCAACCGTATCCTTCAGCACCCGGAATGTTTCCTTGCCGATCTGAGCCACAGCCGTACCATCAGCAAAGATACCCACATGCTTTAACCGAACCCGGCGACCCTTTTCCATCGCAGCTGCCAAGCAAGCCGCGTCATCCGACTCAACAGCAATCACCTTCACATCAGGACGAACATATTTAATATAGGCCGCCATACCGGCACACAAACCACCGCCGCCCACAGGAATAAATACCGCATCCAAGGGGCCGGAAACCTGTCGTAAGATTTCCATAGCGACGGTGCCCTGACCGGCAATCACATCGGGATCATCAAAGGGGTGAACATAGGTCATGCCCTTTTCTGTCACCAGTTTTTGCGCGTAATCCGAGGCCTCATCATAGGTATCCCCGCGCAGCACCACCTTGGCACCACGGGCTTTCACTGCCGCTACTTTAATTTGTGGTGTGGTGCTGGGCATCACGATGGTGGCTTTCACCCCCAGCTTTTGTGCAGACAATGCCAACCCCTGGGCATGATTGCCCGCCGAGGCCGCCACAACACCCTTGGCCAACTGCGCCTCACTCAGGCACAACATCTTGTTATACGCACCGCGCAACTTGAATGAAAAAACCGGCTGCAAGTCTTCCCGCTTCAGCAATACCTGATTGCCAATGCGTTCCGAGAGTTGGGCCGCCTTATCAATGGGTGTTTCCACCACCAAGTCATAGATGCGGGCATTAAGAATTCGTTTTACGTAGCTTTGGGGCATTTTTGTTCTAACTATTTGATTCGTTTATTAAAGGGCAATAGTAAATTTTCACCGCCCGCAAAGCCAGCACTGATCCACATTATCTGTCCTTTCAGAAACTGATCCGTATAATCATCCACATATCATCACCCCTATATGATTAATGGCTATCCGACTGACTATTAGACTATGACCTCAGACAAAAGCTTATCTCAACAAGATGCTCTCAAAAAAGCCGTGGCCCAAGCCGCAGTGGATTACACCCTGAACAAGATAGATGACCAGAGCATTATCGGTATTGGTACGGGTTCCACCGCCAACTTCTTTATCGATTTATTGGCGGAACACAAAGCTAAGATTGCGGGTACTGTTGCCAGTTCAAAAGCTTCTGCTGACCGCCTGAAAGCACATGGCATTCCTGTCTACGACCTGAATGCTGTTGATGAAGTAACGATCTATGTGGATGGTGCCGATGAATCCAACCCCCACCTGGAATTGATTAAAGGCGGTGGTGCAGCACTGACCCGCGAAAAAATTACCGCCGCTGTGGCCAAAGAATTCCTCTGTATTGCCGATGGCTCCAAGTGGGTTGATCACTTAGGCACCTTCCCACTACCCGTGGAAGTTATCCCGATGGCACGAAGCCATGTAGCACGTGAGTTAGTTAAATTGGGTGGTGACCCGGTTTATCGTGAAGGTGTCGTGACCGATAACGGCAATGTCATTATTGATGTGCACCATATGTACCCCATTAGCCCAGCGCGCGAATTGGAAGAAAAGATCAATAATATTACCGGCGTAGTGACTAACGGGTTATTCGCACTACGGCCAGCAGATGTATTCATGATTGGGACGGATGACGGGGTAAAAACGGTTTACGCGAAAGATTAATGACATAGTTTTGGATACAGGCGGCACCGGACAGTGCACCTGCATCCGACTTAACTACAACACCACAAGGACATCACAAAGAGCAGGTCATATCCTCACCACAGCACATGGGTGATTTGATTTTCCCATGATCATTCGGGCATTTCGAGATTTGTACTTTGCTGCCATCATCAAGCTCTAAACTACCATCAACTAGTGGGGCGTCGCACTTTCCACAGGTTGCATTAACACTCATTCCACATTTCGAACATTCGTAAGTTGCCATTTGAGTTTCCTTTAGAAAGATAGGTTGAGCACGCATGATAATGATATTAACTATTAATTGTCACTAGTCCATTTAATTCTGTCTTATAGCGCTATGCTTCACTGTCTAACCAGGCCGGTGGTGCGCCAAAGAACTCGAAGTGTTCCACCGATGCCTCTTCAACCAAGCTCGCCTCATCTTCCAACAACACCACCTGCTCCCAATCTTCTCCCACTGCTTTTTTAAGTACCTCAATACTTTCCCAAAGAGACAACATGGAATACACGCGCGATTGATCCGAAAGTGGCTTACCCGGATAGTATTCGAGAAGCCCTTCTTGTTCTTTGAGCCAAGGTATTGAAAACTTCTCAACTTTCTCTTCCCAGGAATTAAGTTTTCCTGGATGAATTTTTGCCTTAAATAATCGAATGATCATGGCCGTTTATTTCTAGTAGGAAACAGACAAGTGGCACACAACAATAGTATTAATTATCAATTTTCACTGACCCATTTAATTTAGAAAATTCATTAATAACTGAATTTATTAAATCTTCATTTCTGGATCTAACAGCACTATCAAGTGAAAAAAACTTCATTTCGATATTAGTTATCTCATTATGAAATAGTTTAATTTGACCCAACCCATATATATAGAGTGTCAGAAAAAACAATGAACAAATTTCAATAAATAAACCAAGGACAAATTTACCTGCAAAGTGACTCACTAATGTCTCAACTGTTAATTTAACTTCTGCGTCGAAAACAATAGTAGTTAATATACCCATGGCAGTTGTCGTTGTTAAAACACCGGCAATTAGATTGATATTACAGCGCCGCCCTAAAGCCGAAATTTCTCTTCTTAACCTAAGCCTTGTTTTTTCTAGTTGCTCTTGCGCGCGCTCTATCTGACTTGCTCGCTTGATGTTTTTTAAGTACTTTTCTTCTATTTCAGAGACAACTGGGTTAGCCGTATCAACTAGAATATCCTTCTTTATCTCTTCTAAAATACTCTCTTTCTCTTCCTCTGTAATCTGGAGACTACCAACTTCAATAGCTCTCGTAATTTCTGCTAATAATTTAATTTTGTATTCGTTTTCTTTGATTTCATTTTTTGAAAAAGGGCTAGAGGTAGAGGTAGCGGACATAACATTCGTAAGAATTTTTTTCTCATCGATCAAATAAACGTCGTCCGTCGATTCGGCGTGTTCACCACGAAGGTAATTGAATAGTAGAACGGCAAGCCCACAGCCTATCAATCCTAAAGAAACAAAGAATGCAGTTCGGTCGTCTATCCGAAAGAAATTGATGAAGTCAAACTTCATAAAGTAGGCACTTCGTACTTCTATCGGAAGGAAACTGATATAGCCATTCCGTATCAAGTAGGAAGCAACACCTACAGCTATAAGAACGTAAGCATGCGGGTTTAATTTCCTCACCATTCTTATCATTGAAGATTCAATCAATTATAACTCCTTGCTAGATATACCTAACCCCCAAATCAAACGACGAGGCTCAAGGTCAATTGCATTTGGTCTTTGGCTTTCTTAATGGCTCTGCATCAGCGTCTAGAAGACACTTTCTCCCACGCTCACCATTTACCGCCTTGTGTTCTGGCGGGCGCCGAACAATATAGCGACCTACTTCAACCTGTGCGCAGCATAGGCCACTGTATGGGCATACGTTCTCTAATGGCAACCTTATTGAGCCCGTAGCCTCCCATCAGTTTGGCAAATGCAAATTGAAACTGTTGACCTTCTAGATGAAGTATACAAGCAATGGCATCATTGCCCGTCAAGCCAATACCACAAATTCTCATTTATATTTCTTGGCCAAGATATTACGACCGTCTTTTCAATTAAAGAGGCTTTGACAACCGACAGGAATGGTGTGGTTAGGGTCATTAGGCCGTCGAATCTTCTGACGTATTATCACCTGAGCGTCTCAACATGCTTCGATCGAAAAATCTATGGCTACATGTTTTATCGCGTTTGGCTGCGTACATGGCCACATCGGAAAATTTTAACATCTCCTCACCATTGGCGGTGTCATCCGGTGCAATGGCGACACCGATACTGAGTGAGATTTCAATTGATTTACCGCCGAACATCACCGGAGGTTCAAATTTTTGCATGATATTTTTGACCACATTTTCAACATGCCGAACGTCAACAATATTGTTAATCACAACAATAAACTCATCACCCCCATAACGAAACACCACGTCATCTGAGCGCACGGCATTGCCAAGACGCTCAGCTGTTTCTTTTAATATGGCATCACCGGCATCATGACCCAAGGCGTCATTAAACTGTTTGAATTTATTTAGATCGACAAACAAAACAGCTAATTTCCCACTACTCTCATTCAAATCCACAATTGAATCATTAATCTCTTTTCCCACACCGGCTCGGTTCCTTAATCCTGTCAGCTCATCATGATGCGCTCTATAGGATAACAACTCTGTTTTCTCATAGACCTTTTCGCTCATTTTATAAAATCTGGAGAGCAAATAACCCATCTCATCATCAGGCAGAATATCTTCTATTTTCTGTCTCTCGCCTTTCTCCATTTTTGAGGTGTTTTTGAGCAACAGCTTCAGCGGATGGAATAAATTATTATTGATAAAAAATGTCGTTATAATTCCCAAAAAAATGAAAAATATAATTTCAATGACGATCAGTATTGTTATATAGGCCCGAGATTCTCTGAAGTCGCCTTTTCTTGTTTCCAGCAACATCAACTCTTCATTATTAAATTCCATCAGATGGCTTCTGATATCATCCATATATTTTTTGCCGATATTTTTCTTAACTAGGTCAATCGCTCTTTCTTTCCCTTGTTTTTTATCGTCACTCATCCATGAGATTGTTTTTTTCAATTCATCAAACTTTTCTTTAATTAACAGATGGATATTTGATAGCCGTTCTTGCTGACTCTGATTGTCTGCTGTCAACTCCATCAATATTTTGAAACTTTCTTCCGCAGATGACAAACCATGATGATAGGGCTCCAAATAGGTTGCATCTCCCGTCAACAAAAATCCTCTCTGACCCGTTTCTGCATCGGTCATGCTACTTAGTAGTTTTTCAGATTGATTGATCACCTCATGGGTATGAAGTACCCATATCAATTTCTTTTCAACATGGCTTTCCATGACAAAAGTAAAAATTGCATTTCCGATTGATGCAGAAAATAATAGAATCAGTAATATTGTTAACTTGAGACGTATGCTCATTTTAAATTTCCCTTAAAACCAACTAATTCAGTGCCTTACATACATATATCCAGTCCCTTGTAAACCTATAGCTCAGCCCCTTAAAAATAATCTATCCCGCACTTAAATAGGTGGTTATCTCCATATCTTACTTAGATTTACGATAATTCTTTTATTGGTTAATGCTTGCTGCAGTTCACTAACGTGGTTCAAGATCAACCCTTGCAGCTTACTATTATTAAGCTCTATGGCTGTTAACACCCGCGAGAGCTAATGCTGCCATCATGGCCTAACGGGCATTAAAATTACATCACTTCCAGAGGGGGCTCATTCAATGCAGCAAACTGCTCTCTGATTTCCAGAATATGTTCACCCCAATAGCGCTCGGTATTAAACCAGGGAAAAGCTCTGGGAAAAGCGGGGTCTTGCCAGCGCTTAGCGAGCCACGCGGCGTAGTGAATCATCCGCAGGGTACGGAGTGCTTCTATCAGCCGTAACTCACGGGGGTGAAAGTCGAAAAACTGATTATAGCCATCCACAATTTCTGACAATTGCGCTGTTTGTCGGTCCCGCTCACCCGACATGAGCATCCAGATATCCTGTACGGCTGGGGCCATACGAGCATCATCCAAATCCACAAAGTTGGCATTGTCATCTCGCCACAGGATATTCCCTGAATGGCAATCTCCATGTACTCGAATATGATCAACTGTACCGACATTGGCAATGGTCTCATCCACTGCCTGCATCACATCCCGAATCAGGGAATCATAGGACAGCTTTAATCCCTGCGGAATAAACCGCTCACTGATCAGTGCTGCAGGTTCGTGGCCAAAGCTTTGGCTGTCCAGCACCGGGCGATGAGTGAAGGGCCGTACAGCACCGACCGCATGTATTCGACCCAGCAGCTTGCCCAGAAGGTAGAGATTGTCGAGATTATCCAGTTCTGGCCCATGGCCGCCCTTGCGAGGAAACAGTGCAAACTGAAAGCCTTGGTATTCAAACAGGCTTTGGCCCGCCTCATTCACCATAGGTGCTACCACAGGCAATTCCTGCTCTACCAGTTCAAAACAAAACTGGTGCTCCTCAAGAATTTGCTCGGTACTCCAGCGGTTGGGACGATAAAACTTGCCAATAATTGGCGTCCCATCCTCGATACCAATTTGGTAGACCCGGTTTTCATAGCTATTGAGTGGAAACAGCCGGCCATCACAAATATGGCCCTGGCCCTCCATTGCATCCAGAATAAAGTCGGGTGTCAGGCGGTCAAACGGGTGTGACGCTGGGTCTGCAGCTAACGCCTCTTCAGCCGCGTTACTCGAATCAGAGTTATCCACATTCCCATTGATCACTAAAACTACTCGCTTTTTTGTTGATAATTAGTTGCTAGTGGTGATTAACGCCTGATGACGCTTCGCTATCTGGATAACCATCACCAAGGCCAAAATCCAGACAATACAGGCAAGCATATAGGGCAATACATAGCTGCCGCCCACCACCAATGAACCGACAACGGCAATACCGGCAACGTTACCAATAATCTGCATGGTGGCGATTAATGGTGTGTATTTTCCGCTGCTATCAAGCTTGGCGGTTAACCCCATGCCGTAAGCCGCTGCAAAGTTCCAGGCACCCCCCACAAGGCAAAATGCAAAAATCAGGCTCAGTTGTTCTGGCCAAAGCTGGAATACCCCCAGAACCAAAATAGTGGCGGCCAGGCCCAAGGCAATGGCCATCGGTTTGGCATAACCAGAGCGAACGCCCATAAATGCTGCAATCAATGAGCCCAGCCCGCTGGCTAGTACCAGAATAATCATCACCCCACCGCCTTCTGTTGAGGCGAAATCAAGGCGTGAAGCAATGGGTTCTATGGCATTACGCACAGTGCTACCACCTATAAATACCAGCAGCAGTACAAACAGGGCGAGGTAAACAGCCCCGGGCTTTTGGGTGTTCATAGCGCTTTTCAGGCTGGCACCTTTTCCATTTCTCGGCATCATCGTGCCCAGTAAAATGGCAACAAATGAAAAACCAGCAACAGCCATTAAAGCCTCGTTAAAAGTCGTCCCTCTGGCAACCAGCTGAGGGAGTAGATAGCCCACAACAGCAACCACGGCAGTTTGACAGGTAAGTGCCAGAGCATAGCTTCTTGTGGGGTTGGTGGTATCACCCAGGCAGGCAATGGCCACGGCGTAACCTAGACCAGCAAATAACCCGGCTAGCCCCTGACAGACCAGTAAAAAGGTAAAACCTGATATAAATACAGGCAGTGAAAAGGCCAGCAGGCTCATAAACCCGCTGATAAAGATCAATCGCTGCCAATGGGCAATGCGAATAAACAAAATGGAGAGTACTGCCGCAAGTGCCGCGCCACCCAGAAAAAGACCACCGAGCAGCCAAACCTGTGATTCCACCAAGCTCAGGTCGTTTACTGCGAGCCCCAGCATCAATGGCATATTGATGAAATACATCATGGTACAAACGCTAATCAATATAGCGGCAAAACGCACGCCGATGCTGTTCACATCTGCACGTTTCTTTTCAAACAAAATTGAAGACATCCCCTGACCCTATAAACCTTGTTGTAAAAATATGTAGCGATAGTACGTAACAATAGTACGCAACAAAAGAAAGGTGCGTACTTTGATGGCTGCTTATCAAAAAGTCCAGATTGATCAGTGAAGGAACCAACCTCTGGGTATCTAACCGTAGCGCCCAACAAAGAAAACAATGTCACCTTTCTGTCATAAAACCTCCATTGTTCTGACACATTCATTAGCTATCTTGTCCCATAAGAAAATAAATATGATGAAAAGAGATGAGAATGAAATGAGAGCGACCATGAAAGAAACTATGGCTGCAACAATGACAGCAACTATGAAAAACACCGACGAAGTAGCCAAAAAAACTGATGCTAGCAACACCTCGTCGATCAAAGCCCTAATGAACCAGCAAGCCAATAACTTTTTTGTCGAGCGAGATGAGATCGGAGAACCGGTTTACCACTGGGTTGATACTCGTGTGGATATGTTATCCAGCAGTAAATTATGGCATATTTTAGGTACCCAGGAGAGACCAAACTCTGATCTGGACCAAGCATTTATCGATGCTATTACTGAAGAGCTGAACAACCGAAGTGATTTTTTTGATAGCAAACCAATGCCTGTCTCACATTAAAATAACCTATTAGCCTGTCCCCTCTTCCACAAACTCGAATCGCTTAAAGGTATGACCATCACGTTCGATGATTTCATCGAACATCGACAACGGGCGAACCCAAGTACTGTGATCGCCATAGAGTGTACGATACACCACATGTTCTTCCTTGGTTTCACTGTGCCGGGCAATGTCGGTCACTTCGTAGAGATTGCCCTTAAAGTGTTTGTAAATTCCTTTTTTGATGGTCATAACATAAGGCTCATTGGAAAGAAGGTGCCCATTTGAGAGGGGCGGTTTGGGAAGAACAGTTTAAGAAACAAGATACACCGACAAGAACGTTATCTAGCCGTCACATTCGTGGTGACTGACACTACATCTACCAGCTCCACAATTAAGTTGTCACCAGGAGATAAAGGCCCTACACCAGCGGGCGTGCCCGTCAGTACAATATCACCGGGCATCAGAGTGAAATATCGGGAGATATAAGCAATCAAAGGCAGGACCGGCGTGATCATATGGCTAGTGCTTGATGCCTGCTTGACCTCTCCATTGATAGTTAATCGCAATTCTAAATTTTGTAAGTCACCCACCTGAGCACGATCCACAAATGCTGATGCTGGACATGCGCCATCAAAACCTTTGGCTTTATCCCAAGGGTGACCCTTTTGTTTGAGTTGATTCTGTAAATCTCGGAGGGTTAAATCCAACGCCACACCGACACCAATAATAGCCTCCGCCGCCTCTTCTTCAGTGCAATCTCCAAGGGGTTCACCAATCAATAGGGACATCTCTGCTTCATGATGACAGACACCAAATTCCACGGGAATGGCGACTGACTCTTCCAGAGGTACCAAAGCACTGGACGGCTTAAGGAAGATCACCGGCTCTTCGGCCACTTGGCCATTCATCTCTTTGACATGATCGCGATAGTTCAGTCCTACACAGACCACTTTACCGGCAGGAATCTGCTGCGAGCCGCCGCCAGAAAAATGAATGCTGTGATCAAAATAGCGCATTGCTGAGTTCTTTGCCGTCGTTGAAAGCCAACCATCCCTTCACGATCCGATAGATATACCAGAGGGTAACTGCACCCAAAATCAGGAAGCCGATCAACACGATGGCCAATAACCAGCCGAGAATCACGCCGAGCAGGGTATACCAGAAGGTTTTAATCTGCCACGTAAAGTGGGATTCAAGATAAGTCCCCTTCACTTCATCCCGCTTGAGATAATTGAGAATCAATCCGGCGATAGACGTGACGCCCACCATTAGGCTGATGCCCTGTAAGATATACACCAGCTGAGTCAGATTCTTCAGCTTGTCGTCAGGACTTGACCCTGTGCTGGTCTCATTTTCAGCCTTAACAACCTGAACTGACCGCTCCTCATCCCGGGATGTTTCTTCGTTCATTCACTTCCCCCTTAAAAGCCGCCTCTTAACTGTCGCCTATTATGAGTCAGCGACATCAATCAACTTGCCCGGATTCATAATACCATTCGGGTCGAACACCTTTTTGATTTGTCGCATCAACTGCAACTCAGTCTCTGTTCGAGTGTAGCTCAGGTAATCTTTCTTCAATAGACCAACGCCGTGCTCAGCCGAGACACTGCCATGAAATTCCTGAATCAAAGCAGCCACCTGTTGACTCACGCCACCACAACGCTCAGTAAATGCCTCTACCGATAAATCATCGGGTTTCAATATATTCAGGTGAAGGTTGCCATCACCAATATGACCAAACCAGACTATTTCAAAGTCCGGGTATTCCTCGGCTACCAGCACATCGACTTTCTCAATAAAGGCGGGCATTTTGGACACACTAACACTGATATCGTTTTTGTAAGGCTTCCACTGTGAAAGGGTTTCGGACATATCCTCACGCAACCTCCACAGATTCTCAGCTTGGGAAAGGCTCTGGCTAATGGCGCCATCTTCTACCCAACCTTCTTCCATGCAGGTTTCAAACAGCTCCATGGCCCGCTCCAAATCAGCCTCGGAAGATTGCTCAAACTCAATCAGCACATAAAAGGGTGATACCGTTTCAAAAGGGGCCGGCACTTCGCTATGGGCGATCACCTTTTCCATCCCATTGTGAGAAAAGAACTCAAATGCCGTGAGGCCCACTCCTTCATTAAAGGTTTTCAGTACGCCCATAATACTAGGGAAGTCCGCAACACCTAGTACCAGTACACTCAACTCCGGCGCCTTTCGAGTCAGTCGCATGGAAGCCTCTGTGATAATCCCCAAAATGCCTTCGGAACCAATAAACAGGTGGCGAAAATCCAGGCCGGTATTATTTTTTACCAGGCCATGGTTAAACTCTAAAATATTGCCGTTACCATCGACCACCTTCAAACCCATCACCCAATCGCGGGTCATGCCATAGCGAATCACATTAATACCACCGGCATTGGTCGCAATATTGCCACCGATTTGACTTGAACCGGCAGAAGCAAAATCAACGGGATAAAATAACCCTTTATCCTCGGCAAACGCCTGTAACTGGTGAGTGACCATGCCCGCTTCTACCGTGACGATGCGGTCTACTTCATTAAACTCCAGCACCTTTTTCATGCGATCCATGGCAATCACTATCTCGCCATTGGTGGCAACTGCACCACCACTCAACCCCGTGCGACCACCAGAAGGTACAACCGCAAGGTTCTCAGCGTTAGCCAGCTGCACAATAGCCTGCACCTCCTCAGTGCTGCCGGGTAGAACAACCACACCGGGTGCCGGCTGCCAGATTGTGGTCCGGTCAACGCCGTATTGCTGGAAAGATACGTCATCAGTCAGCACACGCTGGTCACCAACAATGCCACGTAACTGTTCAATAGTAGAGAGTGGTATGTCTATGACGGAAGCCGCAATGGCCATCTTAAACACCTCCAAAAGGGGCAGTTATCAAGGGGCGTGCATGGTATCATAGCCGCCCCTTTTTTTTAGATAACTGGTTTTTAGATAGTTGGCATTTTTACATCGTTAAAGTGACACATATAGCCCAATCGCCCGCAGAGAGCCTATTCAAAAACGTCTATCCAAGAGACATTCACTCACGAGACATGCACCTACGAGAATAGTATGGCCAATTCTTCCCTCAGCTTTTCATTAGACAAAGCCAAAATCAAATTTCTGCTACTGGAAGGAGTGCACCCTTCCGCAGTAGCCACTCTGGAAGCTGCCGGGTATACCAATGTGGAATATCTGAAGTCTGCTCTGCCAGAAGATGAGCTCGTGAAAAAAATTAAGGATTTTCACTTTGTTGGTATTCGCTCTCGTTCCCAGCTCAACCGCAAGGTTTTTGAAGCCGGAAAAAAACTGATCGGTGTTGGGTGCTTCTGTATTGGTACCAATCAGGTTGATCTTCAGGCTGCCACTGAACATGGTGTAGTGGTCTTCAATGCCCCCTTCTCCAACACTCGTAGCGTGGCTGAGCTGGTGATCGCTGAAACTATTATGCTGATGCGCGGTATTCCCGAGAAGAGCGCGGCCGCCCACCGAGGCACCTGGCTCAAATCAGCCAGTGATTCCTACGAAGTGCGCGGTAAAACTCTGGGTATTGTTGGCTACGGCAATATTGGCAGCCAAATTAGCGTCATGGCTGAATCTATGGGTATGAAAGTAAAATTTTACGATGTACTCACCAAGCTTCCACTGGGTAATGCCGAGCAGGTCTCCGACCTCAAAGCGCTACTAAGCCTTTCTGATGTGGTGTCGTTACATGTACCCGACACCTCTGCCACTCGCTATATGATGGGGCCGGAAGAATTGGGCGCCATAAAGAAAGGCGGCATCCTGATCAATGCTGCCCGTGGTCAGGTCGTCGATATTGAGGCGCTCTGTTCGCTACTTGAAAACAAGCATCTAGCTGGCGCCGCCATCGATGTATTCCCCACCGAACCCAAATCGAATCAGGAAGAATTTGTCTCACCATTACGACAATTCGATAATGTTATCCTGACGCCCCATATCGGCGGCTCTACTCAAGAAGCTCAGGAAAATATTGGTCTGGAAGTAGCCGAGAAAATGGTGAGCTACAGCGATAAAGGGACTACCGTCAGCGCGGTTAACTTCCCACAAGTGTCATTACCGCCCTTGGTAGGCACCCACCGTCTGCTGCATGTTCACCACAATGTACCCGGTATCATGACGGCCATTAACCAAGTGTTCTCCGACAACAATATCAATATCTGTGGTCAGCACCTGCAAACCAATGAAAAAGTGGGTTATGTGGTTCTTGATGTAGATGCGGAATACAGTGCTGTAGCGCTTAAAGCACTCAAGGGTATTGAAGGAACAATGCGTTGCAGGGTTTTATTTTAAAAAATCTTTTTTTTAAAAACAATTCTATTTAAAAACGTTTTTTATTTAATAAAAAAAAGACTTCATCTGAAGTCCTTTTTTATGTCTATAAACTTTGACTAAAGACCTTTAGTCAATAGCAGCTTAACAGGGTTGTCAAAAAATTCTGTGGCCCCATCATTCAACAGTAAGCGGAATTATCAAGAACCATAGATGAAAGACTTGGTCCTATTTTTTCCCTTCCTCGGTGAGCAAGATAGTGGCAAAGTCTGAGGGTTCACAATTCAAGACCTGGCCCCTTTTTTCGTTAGGTTCTTTCCTTTTCTTGAATTTATCAAATAACTTCATAAGTACCTTTACATTTAACGTCGCCAGAACATGCGGAGGCGCGATAACGCCGGAGTGATCTTCCCCCGATAAAATAGACACCACTTTATCTACGCTGCACGCTGTTCATATTCTATCGGTGACTCGTAATCTAATCCCGAGTGCAACCGAACGGTGTTGTAAAACTGATTGATATATACG
>DRHD01000305.1 GCA_011049795.1 Porticoccus sp. | reverse complement strand
GCCCTTGGAGTCTTTGTAGGATTTGTTTCTGCGCCCTTCGTGGCGCTCAATCCTTTGAGCTAGAGTTTCCATCTTTCAATTTCTTTCGATATACACGAATGGCGTAATAGGACGCCACCATTGCGAATACAAGGGCCAACACTTGCAGGATGGGGATGGCGTACATCACCCATCCAATGACGGTTCCAGAAACCCCAATACCAAATGCTGCATTTGCGAATTTCATTGGTAATACCTTCCCCCGCAGTAAGCGAAGCGTTTATCCATGCCGCCCCATGACTTGAAAATGGGATAACCCGAACCACAAAGAGCTTTGTAATGTTCGTAATACTCTTGTTCTTTTCTTTTTCTCTCACTAATCTTAAATAATGCTTCAGTCTTCTTGTTGTAAGCAGACCAACATGCTGTTCTTTGTTCTGATGTCGCCCCAATAACACCCGCTAAGTTTGTTGAGTGATCTACACATTCCTTTGCTTCTACCATTAACTCGGTTATATTAGACGCGCAGCCGATCCCACCTATCGCCAATACGATAAACAAGGGAATGTATAATTTCATGTAGTTCTCCTGTGTTACTCCTTCATGTTTTTATTAGGTTAAAATTATGCGCCTGCCGAATTATCTACTGATACATCAAGTCGCCACACCGATGTTCTTGACCGTCCACCAAAATGCTTGCGATACAGACCACTCTAGTATCAGATAATCAGTGGTTTGAGCGAATGTGAACACTTCCGGATCACTGGTTTCGTGCGATGTCACACTGACAGTTGAGCTTGTTGATGCATCGGACATTGTGAAGACCTTGCGCTGACCCTGAAAAGCACCATCGGGCGATGTTACCGTCACTGCTCCACCATTTGAGTCTATATCCGTGACCAACTTATCAACCGCAGCCGTGAACGTTCCGGTCGCTGTCTCCGTGCCATCTCGGAATAACGTGAAATTAACGGTCGCCGGAACACTGGCGGACAATTTCGGAACTGTCACACCGACGTTGTTTATCCATTCAAGTGGAGTGAAGTCAACCGCGGAGCCCGTAGTAAAGAATGTGTCAGCTTCCGCATTGTAATAAGCAGGCGCATCGCTAGAATTACCAACTACGTTATTCCTGACACGTGCTCTCATTTCAGCGGCGCTACCGGGGCCAGACAAACGAGAGCCCCAAATCAATGCGTGGTTAGTGCCCGACAACTCCTTGATGTAGTTGTTATCAATTAATAAGCCATCAATCTGCACATCAGCCGCGTCACCGGCATTGGGGTCAAGACTAACTAACTTGGTTAGCAAACAATTAAAGGTATTGTTCGATATTTCTATATCGTCATTACCGGTGCTTGGTAACGCGCAATTTATTTGTGCGCCATGATCGAGCGGCGTACTGTCTCCGATATTGACAATGCTGTTTATCCACTTTGACGGGTTTCTGTGAGAGGTCGGTGTGTCTGCATCTAAGACGTTATTAAACTGCACAAGGGCCTGCGGTGCGTAGTCGCCAAGCGCATATTCAAACTTAACACCGTCGATAATTGCGCCGCCTGCTTGCACTGAAATCTCAGGGTTACCGGTATTCAAATGATCTAAAGTTCGCTCAATGTGGCACGCGCCAATAGATGCGGAATAGACTTGAATTTTTATAGCTCGCTTGGCACAATTTCTGAAACGAGCGACAGCCGTTACCGTTAAGTGTGAGTCGTTCTTTGTGCCAGTCAGAGCCTCTGCAAATACACCATCGGCATCGTCAACTGGCGTTATGTTATCGAAAAACGATTCGGTGATTGCGTTTCTAACATAGAAAGCACCGGATGACGCAGTAGCAAGGCCGCGAGCAACTTTACTAGTTCCTGTCGCGGTAAGGTCACGAAAAACCGTAGTCGGGTCCGTATACACAAAATCGAATCCACCAACTACCCGAAGACCCGCGGACGACCGTGTGTTCGTATCTGTATTTTTGAATGTACAGCCCTCAGAGCTGACATACTTTCCAGAACCCGTATCTGATGAATTGATTACCTCAACAAGCCTGTCAACCTTGGAGTTGCCATCAAAAATAAGACCTTTCAAATCAACGATTAACGACCCTGTTACAGTAATAAAGCCTTCTTGAACGCCCCCGGTATTGCTGCACTTGATGGTTGCTTGCCCGGACGAACAACGCCAGCGCATATTGTTGGTAAACGCAAGTGACGATACCGCATATGTCTCGCCTTGAAACTCTACCCATCCTGTTGACCCCGCTGCCGCAGTGGCGTTAGAGATCGCCGTAGTCATATCCGTAGTGCCGGGGGTGGTATTTGTTCCGTAGCGATTTATGTCAAGCGGTTTATAGGAAATATTAAGATCGGCAGTCGTCAGGCCAGCAGATGTTTCCCCGACAGTTATCGGATAAAGCACAGCGCCAACTTCGGCCGCCGTCAATGCCGCGGTAATGTTATCCACCGGATAACCAGACAAAGACGAATCGAGCGAATCCGTAATATCGACTTTGTAATTCAGGGTCGCATCGAGATAAATTGGAGCCAGTACGCCATTCCCATCAGCAACTACTGGATTTGAGCTGGCAACAGTCAGGGCAGAATCTGTAAAAGTATTCTGCCTGGTTAGCGTGCCTGCAATATAGAAATTAGCTTTTGCCCCAGATACAAGTGCAGCATTGGTGTCAAAAACAAGAACCCTGGGAAGTGTGAATAATTTCTCTGACATTACTGTTCCTGATGCTCCAAAAGACAGTGTTGCAGTTGCTTTGATGGGGGCTTGATAATGTTTTCTCTTTTTTCGGACAATAAAAAACCCCGCCAGAAGCAGGGCAATGAGAATAATAAAGGCCACATTAACTAATTAAGCAGCCCTGTATATGAAGTGAGAATT
>DRHD01000304.1 GCA_011049795.1 Porticoccus sp. | reverse complement strand
TTGTTCTTGTAGTGATGCCATTGAATCAGGCCCTTTATTAAATGGGTTTACCGGTATTATCGAGAAGCTATTGGCTAGAGACAAGGTATCTGTATTGTTTCGGTGTAGAGGGAGGGCGTGAGGAGCATAGAAAAAATAGAGCAAGTGGAGCAAGAGAAGCGCAAACAGACAAAGCAGTCCCACAAGGGGCATACACAGGTCAATGAAACCAAAGAACTGGCAAAGAAAGCATTGGCTGAAAAAACTGCCAGAGACCGCGAAATTAACCGTCAACGTGAAGCGGAGGCTGAACTCAAAGCTATTGCTGCCCAAATTAGACAACTGATCGAAGTCAATCGCATCGACCGTCAGGGTGGTGAAACCGCTTACCAATTTACAGATGGAACAAAAATCAAAAAAATCTATGTCTCCCCCCTCCTGCACAACCAACTAAGTAAAGGGTTAATAGCTGTTGTACGCCTTAACGACCAATACGAACTGGTTCCAACAATGGTCGCCGACAAAATCAGCCAACGTGATGAGAATATCGTGCTCGTTCAAAACCAAGCGAGTAAAGGTGAAATAGATGAGGACGATTACTACGCCGATTACAAAATCCCTGATGACTTGATGTGGTAGTGCATTCCCCTTGATAAGGTCATTGCAGCACCCCTAACCCTACTCACTCAACAGCAACTGAACCCTACGACTTACATCGGGTCAAACGGTCATCCCTGATAAATTGACCGGATGACATGAAATCTCATGCTTAAATATATTTCTCTGATACTGATGACACTGGCATTCACTGGAAATGCTCTTGCTGCTACAGAAAAAGCTATTTTTGGTGGTGGTTGTTTCTGGTGCATGGAGCCACCCTACGACAAACTTGAGGGAATTATTAGTACCACCTCCGGTTATACCGGAGGCCATCTAGAGAACCCCAACTATCAAGACGTGTCCAGCGGCAGATCTGGGCATGTGGAAGTGGTTGAAGTTAGCTATGATCCGGAGAAAGTAAGTTACCAACAATTATTAGAAGTCTTTTGGGTCAATATAGACCCACTGAACTCCAGAGGCCAATTTTGTGACAATGGCAGTCAGTATCTTAGTGCAATTTTTTATCTGAATGAAAATCAGCGTAGGACTGCTGAAAACAGCCTAAAAATACTTATGGAAAGTAATGTTATAACGGGGAAGATAGCCACCACTATTCGCCCTGCCGAGAAATTTTATCCTGCTGAGGAATACCACCAGAATTATTATAAGAAAAACCCTATTCGCTATCACTATTACCGTCAGGGTTGTGGCCGAGATAAACGGCTCGAGGCGCTTTGGGAAGGTGTGAAGCTGCCCTTTTAACGGAGCTCTTAAACTATGTCTTCTCGTTACTCCCTATAATTATTTGAGCAACAATAATTAGTTCACCACCAGCACATCACTTTGAACCTGATATAACACTCGCTCTGACGTATTACCCAGCAGTTTTCCAGATAGCCCCTCTCTGGCAACGCCACCAATCACTAGTAACCCAGCCTCTTCAGCCTTACTTGCCAGCTCTTCCTCTACCACTCCTTCTACTACCTGATGCTCATCTGCGTTAATACCCAGCTCCGTCAATATTTGCTCCAAGTTATTTAAGGCTTTGCCCTCCAAGGAGACCAACAAATGATCACCTACCGCAACTCGGGAAGCCGTTGGAATACCAACTCGAGAAATAGGCAATACCGATACGACATTGAGTGAGACACCAAAAGCTTCGGCTAGTGCAGCCGCATTCTCCAATACCCTGGCTGTGAGCTTGGAATGTAATTCGCTGACATTCAGAATATTCACAGCCGCAACCACCGCACGTACAGAATGCTCGAAGGGAGAAAGCATTAGTATTGGGCATTCGGCGTGACGCAGCAGATTCCAGTCATCCGGGGTATGAACCAACGCTTTCAGCTTAGAGTGCTTTGTTCTTTCAACCACAATAAGATCTGCATTGATGTGTTTGGCGTAGGCCAAAATGCCGTCTGGTGCCCGTTTATACCATTCCACTACACAGTGAATGCCCTTTTCCATACCACCGGCAGTCCTGCTCATTGAATGATTAACAGAGATCTTCACTGTACTATGGACAAGAGCCTCGATTCTCTTCCGCTCTTCTTTAAGTAACATTTCCTTGATAAGGGCAAAATTATCAAACCCTACATACTTATCCATTTCTTCCATCGGGTCATAAAGTGCTCGGTATATATGTAATTTAGCGTGCATCACCTCTACCAGGGCTCGAACTCGACCCTGTAGATACGCTGTCGATGGACAATCTCCAACAACCAGTAGCACCGTTTTCATCGGAT
This sequence comes from Porticoccus sp., assembly GCA_011049795.1. The sequence goes on along the minus strand of DRHD01000304.1, from coordinate 28,668 downwards.
TAGCACCCACCCCTCATTAGATCAACAAATTTGTCTTTCCTTTTGAGTATAGTCACCCAGAACACCACACAAGATTGACCCATATCATGTGGCAATAGCCCCTCAAGGTTTACGGTTTACCTCATAGTAGGAGAATTGACACACAACAGGGTATGTATGCACGTTATTCAAACGTCTGACGAGGCTTTTCAGCTCCTTTCGGGAACCGAATCTGAGTTCTTGAGCCCACTGGTCAACTGTAGCCTGGATGCGCTTTTTAAATCTAATCCGGAGAGTGCTCCTATTGCCCTGAATCTTCATTTTCATGAGGGACTCAAGTCGGACTACCTCCAATTACTCATCAGAGAGCTCAACCTCTATGCACAAAAATTTGGGCAACGAAAAGCAGCCAAAACCTGGCTGCGAGGTGCGCCGCTTAGCTGCCTAAGTGCAGCAGAAATTACAGAGCTCTCCTTTCTCACGGCGAGTAACTTTGATATGGATGAAGGAACCTATAGTGAATATGGGTTTGAATGCTCAGTTGCTGATATTAATGAAAGTAATCTGGCGCTGATGAAAGGGTTACGTTTCACGACCTTATTACTAAATATCGATGCAGCCCACACTCCAAAAACCCAACAAATTTGGCCCCTTCTGGATCTGATCAAACAATATAAATTCCAGGAGCTTCAATTTCGTTTAGATGTCAGCAATTCAGACTCAACTACGTTACACCATTGGCTAGAGAGCATGATGGTTAGTCAACCACAGCTTGTCGAGCTACACGGGCTGGAGGAGATGAGCGAGCCAATTATACTTGATCAACTAACCAAGTTGATGTCAGCACGGGGTTACACTCTGATAGGTGATCGATTCTTTGTAGTTAAACATCACCCATTGTTGCATCTAAAACACTTGGGCAAACTGCAATATACTCCTTGGGGACTTTCACACCCTGAGATTAAGGACTGGGTTGGGCTTGGTATTGGCGCTCTAGGTAAAATAGGTCGTGGTTTCTACCAAAATATCGACAAGGAACAGGAGTACCAATCAAATCTCACACAGGGGATGCTGCCCATTCAATGTAGTGGTATGTACCCCAACGATAACACTGCCCAAGTGTCGGCACTGATAGAACAGCTTATCTGTCTCCATCAAATTCCAAACCCAAAAAACCACCCTCTCATTGGAGAAAACCCAAGAATTTATCAGGTATTCCAACAAGCCTGCCATAAAGGCTGGATGATTGAGGAAGAAAAATATCTCCGTATCAGTAGCCAAGGGCTAAACCACCTTCACGAAATCACTCTAAAACTACTGTGTAGAGAGGGTGGAAATATCCCTCCCTAAGATGACCTAGATCAAGATCGCCGATATAATACCCACCTTGATATAAGGTGAGATATGTCATCAATGGATGCCAACTGCCCCCACAATACCGAGGCAAATTGCGGCGATTGCCGTATGAATGCCCTCTGCCTTCCTCTGGCACTTCAATCTAAGGAGGTAGCACAGCTGGATGAAATTATTCAGCGTGGTAGACCACTCCAGAAAGACCGACACGTATACAATGCCGGAGAAGAATTCAAATCAGTTTTTGCCGTTCGTAGCGGTTCGATAAAAAGCTACACCGTAAGTAATGACGGTCAGGAACAAGTCACTGGATTCCACCTCCCCGGTGAAATATTCGGTATGGATGGTATTGCCCACAACCACTACACCAACTCAGCCCTGGCGATGGAAACTGCGGCTGTCTGCGAAATCCCTTTTTCTAGGTTGCAAGAGCTGAGCATCTCCATCCCTTCCCTTCAACGCCATTTCTTCCAACTGATGAGCAAGGAAATTACCAACGATCAAAAGCTGATCACCCTGCTCAGTAAAAATAGTGCCGAAGAACGTATCGCCACCCTGTTGCTCAGTATTTCCAATCGCAACCTTCGGCGCCAGCTCTCGGGTTCTCGTTTCCGTCTACCCATGTCCCGGGCAGATATTGGTAACTATCTTGGTCTGACAGTAGAAACCGTTAGCCGGGTGTTTGGCCGCTTTCAGAAACAGGGCCTGCTCAGAGTGGATAAGAAAGAAATTGAAATCCTGGATTTTGATAAGTTGCGTGCTTTAGCCAACTAATCCCTATATTTGGGGGGAAAGTGTTAAGAAACAAAAAGCACTAAGAGACAAAAAAGCCGGGCAAATGCCCGGCTTTTTTTCATTCTAAAATCAGGAAAAATGATATTAGAATTTATAACCAATGCCTATCATATAAACCCAAGGATCTACATCAACATCGGCTTCGATGACAACAGGTTGATCAAATTTGAATTTTGCATCAGTTTGGAGATCGATATACCAAACAGAAGCATTCAGCAGCCAGTGCTCATCAATCGCATAATCAAAACCAGCCTGTGCAGCCCAACCCCAGGAATCATCTAATTCAAGATCGCCGCCAGTTAACCCTAAAGCATTTTCCAGCTCACTATCCACATCTTCATCAAAAAATTTGGTGTAATTCACACCAACACCTACATAAGGCTGAAACTTTGAGGCACCATCCATAGGGAAGTACTGGAGAGTAACGGTCGGAGGTAATTGTTTTGCCGAGCCGGCATCCAATTTAACGCCACCACCCATATCTGCCTTAAGGTCATGCTCAAAGGGTGTCGCTGCCAATAAACCAACACCAATATGGTCTGTCAGCATATAGGTGAAGGTTAACCCTAACTGGGTATCATCATCTACTTCAGCTTCGGTTCCTGCTAACGGCGCCCCATTCAACTCTAATGCATCGCTATCATCATTGGGGTCAACATTTGCTGCACCAGCACGAACAATAAAATCCCCAGCTTCATATGCAGTAACGCTAGCGGCGCCTAATAACAGGCTGCCGGCTAATACAGTGCTAATTGCCAGCGATATAGCTTTCTTCTTTTCCATTTACCTTCTCCAAAAAGGGTTGTGCCAGAATTCATGGAGAATTAAACCAAGAGCAGTACCCTTATAAATTGATCTGGGTTAAACAAATGGCGGTAAATTGATCATCGTCAATTATTCTACGGTGATGATCACCGGTTCAGATAAAACCGGGGAGTTATGGGGCACATGGAGATGATTCCCCAACAGTAATTGAAGACGATGTTTTCCAGGTGCCAGGTCAAGTGTCACTTCAGTTTGGCCACCACCAAAATGACGATGATGCTCATCACTGGGGATTGGACTATTAAAATCAGGTAGTTCTTCAACGTCAATTAACAGGTGGTGGTGGCCTGTTTTTTCACGTTCAACCCCTGCGGGGGCAACACCCATTCCGGATAAACCGAAACGTACTGTGACAGGACTACTGCTCGTCGAACCATCCGCAGGTGAAATAATATAGGCTCTAGGACCCTCTTCAGTAGGGGGGCCACCAGCAAGCAGTGATGAAGTGAAGGACACCGCCGCTACGGCCAAGAACGTTGTTATTATTTTCATGCGCTACCTCTATTTTATTAATGATTCTTTGGAAGACTTTAAGCACCGCTGACCACCAAATTATTTCGTCACTGCATTATAGGTGATAGTTCAACCAATCCAATATCTTCCAGCAAGAAAGGGTCGTCAAAATGACGAGTGCCTAAAAATGCGATGGCATGGGTACCTGCCACTCGCATCGCACCAGGGCTAGGCACGCCCATCGGCCAAAATAGCCAACGCTCAGCCCGCACTGAAGACAACACCAACCCAGAAGGTGCAAAGAGATACGGCTTTAGCTCGGCGTAGGGCCGTAACCGGGCCTGAATACCCTTCACCTCTTCGGATTCCGCCACCTCTTCAGTTCTGTCCCTGACAGCCAGAATATGATGAGTTCCAGACTCTAAATAGAGTACCTTCTCTTGATAATCTGTCAGGGGTTCTGCCACATAGACGGGCTCTCGATACAAAGCATCCTCCGCCTTAACGGAAAACCCCCTTGCTGGGTAAAGACGATACCAGCACCCGCAATTATGCATACTGTCCCAGGCCAGGACCTTACCGCTCAAGGTCAGGTGCACTCGCCAGGTCAAACCATCCAGTTGACCTGAAAATAGATCGAAAGCCCCATCCTTTGGCCGCTCAGAAAACCAAATACTGTAATTGAGCCTTAGGCTGACCTCACCGTTGAACCAGCCATAATCAATCCAGCTATAGAAATCAGGATTATCCGAAGAAAAACCATTACTCAAGGGAGCTCCCAACCGATCAAAGTCATGGCCTGAAAGAGTGGCAACCGTCGGTGCATAACGGGACAACAGGTGACTGTGAAGTTGGCTATTGAGTAACGGAACACCCAGTGAGTTGACCGGCAAGGGAAATATAGGGGTGTCCAACCCAGAGGATTTGTTCAATGAATAAAACTGGTAGTCTCCTTCAGGTGGTGCATCCAATGGTGGCCACCCCTGTTGCTTAAGGTTCTTCTGATCTCTCAGTATGCCGAACCTGAACAGCACGGCAGTTAAAGGGTAAAGACCCACCACACGCTGCCAATATCGGTAACTATCCGGCACCGCTGCCTCGTTGATCAACTGGGACTTCAACCGGGCCTTCATGGCGAGATCGCTCACCAGCTGATCGCCACAGGTTAACAGTGTTCTTTCAGAAGGCACTGACACAGTATCTGGTAACCTGCGCGCCTCTTGCTGCAATGTGTCAACAGCCTGAGCATTTAGCATGTTGAGCCATTCTTTGTAATGGGCAGAATCATTCAATACCTGAGTAAAACTTGCCAAAAATCTCGTCGTGCGCAGAAAAGGGTACTCCTCCACCCTGGCAACACCCGCGTCCTGCAAGTGATACTTTTTAATGACACGATCCAATTGCTGGTAGGTTTTCAGACAGGACGATAGCTGAGAATCAACTGGTTGATAACTAACGGACGTACAGGCTGTGAGCCCGAGAGAGAAGACAAAGAAAAGTATACGCACAACCGATGTTTTGATCTTCATCCGCAAGCGCCCCGCCCTTCTGGTGTTTAAATGGACTCAGGTTGTTGTTTTGGACCCCTGTTTTGGTTTTGATCCAAGTGTTTTTTGGACAATAGTGGGTGGCATAAACTCCCGAGGAGAAAGAAATACCAACCAAAATGGTGAATCAGTGATTATTGCTACTTCCCACCGCCCAGACACTCAGGAGAATCTGGCGCGCTATTAGCATCGCTCCACTCTTCTGGAGTAAAGGTGTGTAAAGCTAAGGCATGGACCTCTCCGGCCAGTTCATCTGCTAGCAATCCATACACCATCTGATGACGTTGAACGGCTCGTTTCCCCTCAAATGCCGAGGTGGCAATGACCAGCTTAAAATGAGTTTCAGAATTGGGGGGCACTGCGTGCATATGACTCTCATTAACCACGGATAAATGGGATGGCACCAATGCAGCCGTCAATTTATCTTCAATCTGTTTCTGAACTATCTGTTTCTGAACTATCTGTTTCTTAACCATCTGTTTCTGAACCACCTGTTTCTTAACAACCATCTCTGACTCAACCTCCGACCAAACTAATCATCACACCCGCCGCCACCGCTGAACCGATAACACCAGCCACATTGGGACCCATGGCATGCATTAGCAAGAAGTTATGGGGATTGGATTCCATGCCTACCTTATTGGACACCCGAGCGGCCATGGGCACTGCTGAAACACCAGCAGAGCCAATTAAGGGGTTGATCGGGTGTTTACTAAATTTGTTCATCAGTTTAGCCATAAGCACCCCCGAAGCTGTGCCAATACAGAATGCCAATATCCCCAATACCAAGATGCCCAACGTCTCGGGGTTGAGGAATTTTTCTGCACTCATTCTTGAACCAACACCCAACCCAAGAAAGATGGTCACGATATTAATCATTGAATTCTGGGCTGTATCACTGAGCCGTGAAACCACTCCACACTCACGCATCAGGTTACCAAAACAGAACATACCCAACAACGGCGCTGCACTCGGCAGTAATAAGGCAACCAATAACAGCAGTGTCAACGGGAAAATGATTTTCTCAATTTTTGATACCGGACGCAGCTGCTCCATTTTAATCTGGCGCTCACTCTCTGTGGTGAGAGCCTTCATTATGGGTGGCTGAATAATGGGCACCAACGCCATATAGGAATAGGCCGCCACGGCAATGGCTCCCAGTAGATCAGGAGATAACAAACTGGCCACATAAATGGCGGTGGGCCCATCGGCTCCACCTATGATGCCAATAGACGCGGCATCCCGAATACTGAAATCCAGGATACCGGCATAACTCAACCCAATCGCACCCATGACCGTTGCAAAAATACCAAATTGGGCTGCCGCTCCCAGGAATAGAGTTTTGGGGTTGGCCAGCATGGGGCCAAAGTCGGTCATGGCCCCGACCCCCATAAAAATCAAAAGAGGGAATATCCCCGTCGCAATGCCCACATGATAGATGTAGTACATCAAACCACCGGGGCTCTCGAGATGACCAAGGGCATCATATATTGGTGCCGCATCAAAGCTGGCACCGGGAATATTGACCAGCACTGTCCCAAAGCCAATGGGCACCAGCAATAGCGGTTCAAATCCCTTGCGAATAGCTAGAAATAATAGAAGAAGCCCCACTAGGATCATCACACCCTGGCCCGGCTCCATTTGACTAAGACCTGAGTCGTGCCACAGGCCAAGCAATTTTTCCACGACGCTTTATCCTTGTGACTGAAATCAGGCGATGGTTAGCAGGCAATCACCCACTGAAACCGTATCACCTTCTTTTATATTAACCTCGTCCACCACACCCTCTCTGGGAGCACAAACAGCCGTTTCCATTTTCATAGCTTCGAGAATAATGACACTCTCACCCGATGCTACCTGCTGGCCTGGTTCAACCAATATTTTAATCACATTGCCGGCCAATGGTGCATTAACCGGATCAGCAGAGGAATCACCTTCATCGGTGCTCGGTATATCATCAACAGGGACAATGCCCGTAATATCCCCACCATTAGAAACAGTCACTGTGTGGCTAACACCATCCACAGTCACGGTATAAACCTCTTCACCACCTTCTGTTTCAACTGCCTCTGCTCCTGTCTCGGTAGGAGCAGGTTCAAATGCTTCAGGGTTACCTCTATTTTTCAGGAATCTCAAACCTGTTTGTGGGAACAAGGCATAGGTCAACACATCGTCAATTCTTCCTTCCCCGTCCGTCAGTTCAATACCCTGCTCATTGGCCAAGAATTCCAATTCAATGATCAGCTTATCCAGTTCAGGCTCTAGCAAGTCAGCTGGCCGACAAGTAATTGGTTCATCGCCTTCCAGTATCTGGGACTGTAATTCCGCATTAACAGGGGCCGGCGTCGCACCGTACTCTCCTCTCAGCACACCCTTGGTTTCCTTGGTAACGCTCTTGTAACGTTCTCCCGTCAGTACATTCAGCACAGCTTGGCTACCCACAATCTGCGAAGTTGGAGTGACCAGAGGAATAAACCCCAAGTCCTCACGCACTCGAGGAATTTCCTTAAGCACCTCATCGAACTTGTCTTCGGCACCCTGTTCGCGCAGTTGATTTTCCATATTCGTCAACATACCGCCCGGCACTTGTGCCACTAAAATGCGAGAATCCGCGCCTCGGAGAGAACCTTCAAAAACGGCGTACTTCTTACGGATTTCACGAAAATAAGCGGCAATTTCTTCCAGTAAGCCCATATCCAAACCGGTATTACGGCGAGTGTCCTCGAGGATTGCCACAATAGACTCAGTGGCCGAGTGACCAGAGGTCATCGACATCGATGAAATAGCAGTATCAACATTGTCTATACCCGCTTCCACACACTTCACAATTGTGGCTGTAGATAGCCCCGTCGTGGCATGGCAATGTAACTGTATGGGTATATCACACGCCTCTTTGAGCTTTGATACCAAGTGGTACCCGACGTAGGGCTTAAGTAGGCCCGCCATATCCTTGATACAGATTGAGTCCGCACCCAAATCTTCGATGGCTCGACCCATATCCACCCAGCGATCTATGGTGTGTTCTGGGCTGACGGTATATGACATGGCGCCCTGAGCATGTTTCCCCTGAGCCTTCACCGCTTTAAGGGATGTCTCAAGGTTCCGTAAATCATTCATTGCATCAAATATACGGAATACATCTACACCATTTATCGCCGCACGCTCAACAAACTTCTCAACCACATCATCTGCGTAGTGACGATAACCAAGAATATTTTGAGCCCGAAACAGCATTTGTTGAGGTGTGTTGGGCATCGCTTTTTTTAACTCACGAATACGATCCCAAGGGTCTTCTCCCAGGTAACGTATACACGCGTCAAAGGTAGCACCACCCCAAGTCTCCAGTGACCAAAAACCAACCTGATCCAGTTTTTCAGCGATAGGCAACATATCGTCTATTCGCATACGGGTAGCAAATAGCGACTGGTGAGCGTCCCGCAAGACAACATCCGTGATACCAAGAGGCTTGTTCAAATCAGTCATATTTTTGCTCTTGTTTAATCAATTTCCCGCGAGGATCGAAAGACAAACGCCCACTCCCTATTTTCGACTGCGGTGCTGATCAATAGCGTTCTGAAGTATGGTCAATAGCTTTTTATCCACCGCCCCCTTAGAGGGTAAAGAATTAATGGTAGAGACAGAATTGGGAGAAACAGGTGCGGGTTCTGGTGTTTCAGGAAACAAACGACGAATAACTGCTGATGCTATAACGGTCACTGAGACCAATAATGTCAGAAAGAGAAAAACCGTACTCATGCCATAGATCATCAAATCCAGGCCCTGTTGTAGCAAAGGATCTGTCATATATCACCTATTGGTAGGTAAATCTTAGTATTAGTATGTAAACCCCAATACGTAAACCCTTATGTAACAAGGATTCTGGAGCATGCCTGTATAAAAAAGTACTAATTACCTGCAACCTCATAAGGCTCTTCCCTTCAGATGACTATACTGGCTGCGCCATCTTCCATCAATATATTCAAGGTAGCACTGACTTTTGACGGATGGGGGACTACAATCCCGCACTTGTTAGAAACTGATCACGCCATTGACTATTTATGAGTATTAAATCGCTGCTTGACCAACGTATGTTGTCTGCCATGGCAGCAACCAATATCCCTGAGGACTGCCCAGCCAATATCACTGTCAGCACTCGTGCAGGGTTTGGTGATTTTCAGGCCAATGGCGCCATGGCTGCGGCAAAACGGCTTAAAACCAATCCTCGTGAATTGGCTAAAAAAATTCTTGAGAATCTGGATTTAAGCGGTATTGCCGATAACGTAGAAATCGCTGGCCCGGGTTTTATCAACATTCATCTGGCCCCTGAATTTCTGAGTGAACAATTACAACTGTTGAGTGTGGACAAGAAGCTTGGAGCCAACACCCCTGCTCCCCAAACGATAGTCGTAGATTACTCATCTCCCAATCTGGCCAAGGAAATGCACGTAGGCCACTTACGCAGCACGGTTATTGGTGATGCGGTCGCACGAACACTGGAATACCTTGGCCACAATATTATCCGGCAAAATCATATGGGTGACTGGGGCACTCAATTTGGGATGCTGATTGCTGAACTTGAAGAACAACTGGGTGAAAGTGAACAAGCAGAACTTGCACTGGGTGATCTTGAACTCTTTTACCAGCAGTCTAAAAAACACTTCGATGATGACCCAGACTTTGCCGACAAGGCGCGTAACTACGTTGTCAAACTACAGTCTGGTGATGCGCACTGCCGCAAGCTCTGGCAGCGGTTTATTGATATATCAGTAGCCCACAGCGAAGCCATCTATCGTGATCTTAATGTCACCCTTAAGCACGCCGATATCCGGCCAGAAAGTGCCTATAACGATGACCTAGCTGATGTCCTTAGTGATTTACAGCAAAAAAGTCTTGCCGTAGAAGATCAAGGCGCCCAAGTGGTATTCCTCGAGGAGCTCGCCGATAAAAAAGGCAATCCCAGCCCAGTTATTGTGCAAAAATCGGGAGGTGGTTACCTTTATGCAACGACCGATTTAGCCTCATTGCGCTATCGCAGTGACACACTAAAAGCGGACCGTATTCTGTACTTTATTGATGCCCGCCAATCACTGCACATGAAGCAGGTCTTTACCCTAGCCAAAAAAGCGGGGTTTGTTACAGACAATATTTCTCTGGAACACCACCCCTTTGGCACCATGATGGGTAAGGATGGCAAACCATTCAAAACCCGTAGTGGTGGCACCGTCAAACTGACCGACTTGCTTCAGGAAGCCGTTGAACGGGCCGGGACTCTAGTAAAAGAAAAAAATCCGGCATCAACTTCCGAAGAGATAGCTGAAATTGGCCGAAAGGTCGGCATCGGTGCGGTTAAATATGCAGACCTCAGTAAAACCCGAACTAATGATTACATCTTTGACTGGGATACCATGCTCAGTTTTGAAGGTAATACAGCCCCCTACCTCCAATACGCTTACACCAGGATACGCAGTATCTTTCGCAAGGCCGGTATTGAACACAGCGACATCGTCAAAAATATTAGTATTGGCGAACAGCAGGAAAAAGCCCTGGCACTCAAACTCCTCCAATTTGGTGAAGTAGTCCAACAAGTCGCCGATGATGCCTACCCTCATGTACTCTGCAATTACCTCTACGAACTGGCCAGTGCCTATATGGTCTTTTATGAGCACTGCCCTGTTCTAAAAGAAGGTATCGCTCCCGAAGTGCGAAATAGCCGATTAGCCATCTGCCAACTGACCTCACTGGTCATGGCTCAGGGCCTGGATTTGTTGGGTATAGACGTGATGGAACAGATGTAGAGGCGCTGACAAAGAATTCTTTGCTATAACAGAGGCTGTTCGGATACGCTCAGAATTCTTTGACAATATGTGTAATCGAGCTACCCTATATAAATGGCAAAACAAGCAGCTAGTGCTCAAGAAGAATTCAGTTCAAACAGCTATTACTCAGGCACTGATTTCTGGATCAAGCTAAAACACTCAACGAAGGCTGCGGGTTACGACTTGGTCGAGAAAAGCCTGTGGCTCTACTACGCTGCCAGAAATCAGAAAACACCGCCTTGGGCAAAAGCCATCGTTTACAGTGCCCTGGCCTATTTTATTCTCCCAACCGATGCTATACCTGATTTTATTCCCATCAGCGGCTACACAGATGATATGGTCGCTATCACTACAGCAGTAACAACGATTGCAAACTATATCGATGAAGATGTTAAAGCGAAAGCCAACCAGAGGCTGAGGCATTGGTTTGGTTTAGCTAAAAGCTAAGCCTTCCCTCTAATTACTCTGTTTTCTGATTCGAAAAACACTGCTTATTATCCTGATCAATGACCTAGTTACCGTGTTCTTTCCTCTTTTATCTGGCTATCAGTTCGACCGAGCCAAAACTGTTTCGTAGCTTTTTTCCATTGCTTCGTCAAAATAGTAAAAAACCACCCTTTCTATTACTGGGTTTTCCCCAAAAGCATTCATTACTTCCTGTACAGCTATAGCCACAGCCTTCCGTAAACACCACAACTGATGGCTGGAAATGCAATGCTGAGTACCCCATGATTCTTCGCCAAGATCATTGCATTGCGGTTTGCACTCCTACCAAAGAGGCTACGATCACAAGTCAAATACCTTTGAGAACAACCTTTTCCATACTGTGAAGAGATTTTGCCGGGGTTGGCTCTGCCTGTTTCCGCGTTTATGCCTAATCCATCAATCCAAGAACCCTAGACACCAATCACCAGAACCAATACAGCCAATGCCAGTTTTGCACCATAGGTCATCAGTAATACAGCTACGGCATCCATATATTACTATTCGTTTTCCATTCCATTCTCCTCAACAATTCACTTACAACAATTTAGGGTATCTATGTCGACCAATTCTATCCCGAATATCTTCTATACCCTCAGCAATATTTAACGCCACTATAGGTATTAGCAGGCATTAGCAAAAGACAACATTGGCAGAAAACAACATACCAGCACCGAGGCTTCTGACTACACGCCTAGCGGCTCAGCCAATTAGCCTCACCTACAAATTGATCAAAAAACATACACCTTTCGGATAAAGCAGTACAAGTTACACTATTTTTCTAATTTTTAGTTGAATATATACCTATAACCTGTTAAAAAATAAACAAAATAAGCCTCAACGAGAAGTACCCAAATAATAATCGGGAGTCAAACCATGATTTTTACTGCAGATGATCTCCGCCATTTGGTCATTCGAGATACGCTCAACTACCTAGGTGACTGGTCTCTCGCCGCTGAAAACCTTTTATTGGGTACTGCTGCACAGGAGTCTGGCTTGGGGGGTTGGCATGCAGGTAGACGCGTCGGGCTCTATCATATAACCCCGGCAATGCATCGGGCCGTCTGGGATAAATACCTGATACATAACCCGTCACTGGCAAGCGAAATTCGGGGGATGGCAGGACAACACAGTTTTCTGAAAGCTCCCCACGGTGAATTGATCACCAATCTCAAATATGCCACAGCAATAGCATGGATGATCTACTGTCGTGCTGAGCAACCACTACCAGATGCTCACAACTTGGTAGGATTAGGGAAATTCTGGCACCGTCACTTCCATCCAAAATCTAAGGGAACTGTGGCCGATTTTGTGAATAACTACCAGCTATTGGCTCAGGAACAAAATCAGGGGAAAGCTGCAGCCTGACTCCCCCTTTTTTTTAAGGAAACTGACTTACTGTCAGAAAAGAGCTGTTAGCTCTTAGAGCATGGCTACTTCTTCTTTTTGACGTGCTTCATCAACCGACGTTTTTTAGATATCTGGCGTGAAGTTAGTTTGTTCTTTTTCCCGGCGAAAGGGTTTTCACCTGAACGGTATTCAATTCTTACCGGTGTTCCATGAAGCCCGAGTACTTTACGAAACGTTTTTTCCAAATATCGGGTGTAATGGCTAGGGATTTCTTCGGTCTGATTACCGTGAATAACAATCAGAGGCGGATTCTGTCCACCAGCATGGGCGTAACGTAGCTTGATCCGGCGTCCTCGTACCAATGGTGGCTGGTGTTCAGTCACTGCATCCTGAAGAATATTGGTCAACCGATTAGTACCTAACTTATCAGTAGCTGCCGAGTAGGCATTTTCGATGGACTCATACAGGTGGCCAACACCCGTACCATGTAGTGCAGAAATAAAATGGATATCGGCAAAGTCTACAAACCGCAGACGTCGTTTCAGCTCGACCTTGATCCAATCCTTACGACCTACATCAAGACCATCCCACTTGTTGATAGCAACAACTAGAGCCCTGCCTGAGTCAATAGCACTGCCCATCAGGTGCATATCCTGATCCACCAGGCCTTCCTGTGCATCGATCAGTAAAACCACCACGTTAGCGTCATCCACTGATTGAAGTGTTTTTACAATAGAAAACTTCTCTATGCTGAGCTTGATGTTTTTACGGCGTCGGATACCCGCTGTATCAATCAGTGTGTATTTTTTACCATCCCGTTCATAGTCGATATAAATACTATCTCGAGTAGTACCGGGCTGATCAAACACCACCACCCTGTCCTCACCCAACATTCGATTAACCAAGGTAGATTTACCGACATTGGGCCGACCCACGACCGCGATTTTAATACCACGGTCACCGACATCACCGTATTCCTGTGGATCAACTTCCGGAAAAGGTTCCAGTACGGATTCCATCAGGGCTTTAACACCACGCCCATGAGTGGCAGTGGTCGGATAGACATTCTTAAGACCCAGTTCAAAAAACTCTGCGGTAGCAATATCGGGATTAACCCCATCAATCTTGTTGGCTACAAGATAGACCTTACGCTGCTTCTCTCGAAGATAATCCGCCAATTGTCGGTCAATCGGTGTAAGGCCATCACGGCTGTCTACAATAAACAGTACGGCATCAGCTTCATCGATAGCGAGCATCGACTGCTCAGCCATAGCGGAATCAATGCCCTCTTCTTCACCAGTAATACCACCGGTATCGATCAGCATAAAACGCCGCCCTAGCATTTCACCTTCACCATACTTACGATCACGGGTGAGACCAGGATAGTTGGCCACCAACGCATCTCTCGATTTAGTTAATCGATTGAAAAGAGTCGACTTGCCCACATTGGGACGGCCCACTAGGGCAAAAACCGGGATCATTGATTACGCTCTGTAAGTAGAGAAAAAATACCGCACACCATGTACCACAATACCTTCTCAGGCTTGCTGCTTAATGACAAGCCATTTGCGATCCCTGGGGATTCAAAAACAAGGGGCAGGAACAAAAATGCCGCCTACTAGGGATAGAGGCGGCATTCTACACGAAAAGTGGCTCAACCTTATTCAAATTTGTAAGCGCTAACACCACCATTATTATCCAACACATAGAGCACTTCTCCATCACTCACCATTGGGGCAGTGACGCCGCTACTGTGCACCCTCGTTCGACCGACAAACCGCCCGTCTGTTTGGGACAACACATGTAAATAGCCCTCAGCATCGGCTACTGTCAGATATCCACTGGCAACAGAAGGACGATTAAGTAAACGATGACTGAGCTGATCATTTGTCCAAAGTACTTGGCCACTACTGGAGCGCATAGCCTTGACTGTATCATCAGCTTCAGCGACATAAACCTGTTCTAGGCCATAGGCCAAGCCATGATAACTGGAGCTATCCTGATACCAAAGTTCACGGCCAGTCCCCCTAGCCATAGCGCCAATTCGCCCCTGGTAACTCACGGCATAGACGATATCGTTTACCAGCAATGGCTGGCCATCAATATCTACCATTCGTTCCAGTTCAGTACGCCCCTGAGGAGTAGCAATACGATTCTCCCAAATCATCGTCCCTGAATTTGCTGATAACGCATAAACCTTACCATTGGCAAAGCCGGCAATCACAGTATTACCCTTAATAATCGGTGCGCTGGTACCACGCAGTGTCAACACCGGCACATCTAACTTAAACAGCCAGCGTTTTTCACCATCTGCATCATTAAGTCCTATAACTCGACCATCCTGAGTCTGGACAACAACAATATCTCCATTACCTGTAGGTGCCGACAGAACCTCACTGGATACCATGGCATGCCAACGCTGCTCACCCGTTGCGGCTTCCAATGCGAACACATCGCCATTTGTACTACCGACCATCACCAGCTCTTTACCAACACCAACACCGCCGCTTAAAGTGCTATCCAGTTCAACTTTCCAAATAATTTTTCCAGTACTGGTATCAATCGCAGCCACACGCCCTTCACTGTCAGCAACAAAGACCATACCCTCCCCAAGGCCAGGTCTGAGACCACTACTTACGGAGTGGTAATCGCCGACAGCACTGGTCGACCATAGCTTGAGTGTTTGAACTTCATGCTCAAAATCAACTAACACAGAGGGCTTAAATTCGGGACCACTATCAGTCACTGAAGAAACCACTGATGTCATCCATCCACAACCCGATAATAGAAATGGAACCAGGAGCCAAGACAGCCTCTTCATCAGGCATCCCCCTCGGAGAGGTCTTGTTGTTCTTCCGCTGGTTCAGAAACAGGTGCCACCTGACTCAGTTTTAGCTCCAGAAGGGAGCGAGACCGATTATCAGCTACTGCCATCTTCTGTAATGCCTGTTGATACGACTCATAGGCTGCAGTTTTATCGCCTTTTATCAGGTAGAGGTCACCACGTGTCTCAGCATAGGCAGAAGCCAGCGTTTTTGCCTCGACATTAAGCATAGAGATAGCCAAGTCCAGATTACCCCGTGCTGCCTCCACGCGAGCCAAGCGTAATTTTGCAACTAACATAAGCCCTTCGTCAGCACCATCCACAACCCATTGTAATTGTTCTGCAGCAGCATCCAGATCACCTTTTTCTACGGCAACCTTGGCAAGTAGCAATGCACCATAACGAGCATATTGAGTATTGGTATATTCATCTCTCAGGTTTTCTGCGAGCGCGGTAACTGAGGCATCTTGTGTCACACTCAGTTTGTCACCGGGCTCGACGTCTGCTGCCACCATCATTTTTTGATACAACACGGAGGCCGTTTCTGCTCTCTCTTGTCGGTAGTCTTTCCAAAACTCCCACCCAAAATAGCCACCTGCAACAAGTACTACTGCCACGATGGTGAAAATACCATTTTCTTTCCACCAACGCTTGAAGCTCTCTAACTGCTCCTCATCACTGAGATGTTCTGCCACGGTCAATCCCCGTTATTAATTTAAAATTTCGTTACTTAGCAAGGTTGCTAAATCCGCCGTTGATAATGTCTGCTGCGGTTTATCCTCCCGCAGGAATTTAATAGACACTTCTCCCCGAGCCACTTCATCTTCACCTAGGATAAGAGCCACAACTGCACCACTTTTATCAGCCTTTTTCATCTGACTCTTGAAACTGCCACCACCACAGTGATTTTGTAATCTCAGGCCCGGACATTTTGTGCGAAGAACCTCACCCAATTGAAGGGCCGGCGCCTGCACATCCCCAGCAACAACTAGGTAGACGTCCAATTGCCGGGCGATACTATCAGGTACCACGCCAGCCGCGTCAAGCAGCAATACTAACCGCTCAATGCCCATAGCAAAACCAACTGCTGGTGTGCTTTTACCACCCAGCTGTTCTACTAAGCCATTGTAACGACCACCAGCACAAACAGTCCCTTGTGCACCCAGTGAGTCTGTCACCCACTCAAAGACTGTTTTGCCATAATAATCGAGCCCACGGACCAATCTAGGATTGATTTGGTAGGGAACACCAACAGCATCTAGCAACTCACAAAGCTTCTCAAAATGCTGCTGTGACTCTTCATCGAGAAAATCATGTAACACTGGTGCATCGTTGAGCAGTAATTGTGTCTCTTGATTTTTACTGTCGAGAATACGCATTGGATTCGTTAAAAGGCGACGCTGACTATCTTCATCTAATTGCTCTTTACGCTGCTGTAGGTATTCCACCAGAGCATCGCGATAACGACCACGTGACTCAGTAGTTCCCAGCGAGTTCAGCTGTAATGTCACAACATTGGTGACGCCAAGCTGCTGCCACATTCTCCAGCTCATGGTAATCAATTCTGCATCAATATCCGGCCCTTCCAGTCCGAAGACCTCTACACCAATCTGGTGAAATTGGCGAAGCCGACCCTTTTGAGGGCGCTCATAGCGAAACATTGGCCCTTGATACCATAGACGTTGAATTTGGTTATGGATCAGACCATTCTGCTCACAGGCACGGACACAACCAGCTGTCCCCTCCGGGCGAAGCGTCATACTGTCGCCATTCCTATCGTCGAAGGTATACATCTCCTTCTCAACGATATCGGTCACCTCACCAATTGAACGTTTGAACAACTCTGTAGGCTCCAGAAGGGGAAACCGAATTTCCCGATAACCATAGCCGGACAATAATTTAGACACTGTCTTTTCGAGATATTGCCAACGGGGGGCGTATTCGGGGAGCAAGTCATTCATGCCCCGAATTGATTGAATTTTTTTCATTAAGACTTCGCTATCAAATTTTCTTGTTGCTCGGCTTTCTTGCAAGCCTTGGAGCGAATTAACTGTTCGAGTTCATCAACCAAGTTTTCCTGAGGCAGCTTTTGACTCGGTTCACCATCGATATAGATCAGATTATTAGGTGTACCACCGGTTAAACCAAAATCAACCGATTTAGCCTCACCCGGACCATTGACGATACAACCAATAACAGCCACATCCATTGGAACAGTGATATCTTCCAACCGAGTCTCGAGTTCATTCATGGTTTTAACCACATCAAAATTCTGCCTAGAACAACTTGGGCAGGCGATAAAATTGATTCCCTTGCTACGCAATTTGAGGCTTTTCAACATATCCCAACCGACTTTCACCTCTTCTACAGGATCAGCCGCGAGGGAAACTCGAAGGGTGTCGCCAATACCATCCATCAGTAACAAACCAAGACCAATGGAGGATTTGACAGTGCCACCTCTCAACCCTCCCGCTTCCGTGATACCCAAGTGGAGAGGATTATCAATCATTGTCGCGATTTTTCGGTAGGCCGCCACAGCCATAAAAATATCTGAAGCCTTCAGGCTAAGCTTAAAGTTATAAAAGTTAAGACTATCGAGAATTTCTACGTGACGCATAGCTGATTCAACCAAAGCATCAGGTGTCGGCTCACCATACTTTTTCTGTATGTCTTTTTCTAAAGAGCCCGCATTAACACCGATACGAAGCGGTATATTGAGATCTCGAGCCTTGTCCACCACCGCTTGTATACGCTTCTTACGACCAATATTCCCCGGGTTTATCCGCAAACAATCCACACCCAAGTCAGCCACGCGCAGGGCAATACGATAATCAAAATGAATATCAGCTACTAAGGGGACGTCTACTTTATGGCGAATAGCACCAAACGCCTCAGCAGCGTCCATCGAGGGCACGGAGACACGTACAATATCAGCGCCGGCAGTCACCAGCTGACCAATTTGTGCAACTGTTGCGTCAACATCAGTGGTTTCAGTGTTTGTCATACTCTGCACTGAAATGGGCGCATCACCACCCACTGGCACATTGCCCACCATTATTTGCCGCGACTTTCTCCGGGAGATTGGCGATTCAAAATGCATTAAACCCTGTTCCTCAATATGTGTCCCTCAAGCATCGGTATGTACTTCCAATTAGCTCTCTTCGCCAATTTTCAACGTGGCCGTATTATCAGTGCTAATGGGCGCTACAGTTACTTGCTGTCCGGCATAACTCAGTTGGACACCTGGCGCATAGCCCAACACAACATTAAAGGGTGGCATACCAGTAACATCCACCTTTGAGCCAGATGGCTTCAGGTCTGCAATTAAAATATCGCCCCGAGCATCTAACACCTCGATCCAGCTCTGCTGGATGATATGAATCTGTAACCTTTGTGGTTTGGCTACGCCAGCCACGTCTGCATTGTTGTCATCAATATCAACGCTGTCTTCACCATCAAATAGTGTCTCATTCTTTTGAAACTCAATCGGTAATGGTGGTGTCAGAGTTAAACTTTTTTGCTGCGAAAGTACAGTTGGTGTAGATGGCTGGGTTTCGAATAAATCCAATGCCACGCCATGACTAGACTGCACTATCCAAAATAATAAGGCGGCCAGTAACGCCAGCACTAGGAATATAACCAGCTTCCATTGCCCAAATTCCTTCTCTGGTACTCCCATCAGCCTGAGTCTGGGCTCTCCTTGCTGTATGCCTTGCTCCCGCAACAAATCATCAAAACTGGCCAGCACTTCATTGTCGGGAATACCCAGTATTGAACAATAACGTCTAATATATCCTTTCACGTACAAGGGTGCTGGCAAGTGCTCATATTCATCATTCTCAAGCGCACTTAGTACAGTCTGGGTTATCCCCATATTGAGAATAACTTCTTCAGCAGCCATGCCCTTTTCTCTTCGAGCTCGGCGTAACAATTCCCCTGGAGGAACCTGGTCTAATTGCTCTAAAGCCTGTTCGTCTTTATTATTTTTTTCGCTCATTTTTCAGCCAGCTCTGGTATTCCTGATTTTCTCGGGAATCGGGAAATAAATTTCTTAATGCCAAACCCTGGCTAGCCTCAGCATCCTTATCTCCTAAACTGCGTTCCAACCTTACACCCAACCAAAGCTCCTTTGGACTGGGGCCTTTCTTGAAATTGTTATACTCAGTTAATAATTGCTTGGCCCTTGGGTAATTTTCACGATTGTAGGCCAGTTCAGCCAGCTCAAGGTAAGCACCAGACAACTGGGGATTTAATACAATGGCACGGGTGAAGGCATTCTCTGCTTCAGCCACCTTACCCAGTTGCAGAGCAGCTATACCCACTTTGTAGAACATTTCAGCTCGCCGGGGATAACCCAAGTCTTCAGCTCCTTTGGAAAACTGTTGATAAGCTTCCTCATAACGGCCCTGACGGAGAAGAAAAAGACCATAGTTACTACGACCCCGAGTAAATAATGGGTCGTAAGACAGGGCCTTTTTATAGTGTGCCTCAGCTTCACCAAACTCTCCTTCCTTCTGATACAACAATGCCCAGACATCGTGAAGCTCTGGTGAGCGGCTGTTCACCGCCATGGCTTTATTCAAATTCAGCCGAGCACCTTCGTGATCACCTTTTGACATATAACCTAATGCCAACTGAATACGGTTTTCCACTATTTTACTATCGGCAACAGGCTCTTCTTTTACGCCATTTATAGTGGTCGTGGTGGTACAACTCGCCACCAATAATGCGGAGAAAACCCACACAACCAAGCATGGTGCTGATCGTTTTTGTACTGCTGTTTCCATGCTTTCACCCATCATAATATTCAGTTCACAAACCTGACTGGTTGCTCCTGATTCTGACGCCGGTATCGTTCACTACGCCGGGTTTTATCATTCACCGCGCCTGCCAATTGACCACAAGCCGCAGCAATATCATCACCCCGGGTTGTCCTGATAGTAGCAGTATGACCTGCATTATGTAGGATATCTCTAAATCGACTCAACGTGGTATTAGACACTCGCCTATAGTCCGAACCATCAAAGGAATTAAACGGTATCAAATTAATCTTACAGGGAATATCGCTGAGTAATTCGGCCAGCTCATGTGCATGTTCATTACGGTCATTTACCTGATCTATCAGGGTATATTCAATGGTAATTTTACGGCGTTTATCGGGCATTTTGTCCAGATAACGCCGTGCCGAATCCAACAGCATTGCTATGGGGTACTTTTTGTTAATGGGGACCAATTCGTTTCGTAGTTTATCATTGGGCGCATGAAGAGATATCGCCAGTGATACATCAATGACATCGCCAAGCCGATCCAACATAGGTACAACACCAGAAGTACTCAAGGTCACTCGACGCTTTGATAATCCGTAGGCATTATCATGGAGCATTAGACTCATGGCATCGACCACATTGTCAAAATTCAACAATGGCTCCCCCATTCCCATCAGCACTACATTACTTACAACACGCTCTGCTTTAGGCCCAAGAGAGCCAAAGGATTTTGCCGCAATCCATACTTGTCCAATAATTTCTGCAGCGGTTAGGTCACGGTTAAACCCCTGCTTACCTGTGGCACAAAAACTGCAGTCAAGAGAACAACCAATTTGCGAAGAAATACAAAGAGTCCCTCGATTCTTTTCAGGAATAAAGACAGTCTCGATGCAACTCCCACCATTGACTCGAATAAGCCACTTGGTTGTCCCGTCGACAGAATCTTGTTGACTGACCACTTCCGGGGCCACAATTTCAGCCGTCTCTTTCAGTCGCTCACGCAAGCCCTTTGACAGGTTTGTCATCTGATCAAAGTCGTCCACACCCATTTGGTGTATCCACTTTAAAACCTGAATTGCACGGAACGGCTTTTCACCAATGTCGGCAAAAAACAAGGAGAGCTTTTCAGCAGAAAGCCCCAGGAGGTTCACTTTAACCTTCTGGGGCTCTTCTGTTTGAGTTATTTCAGCGCCGCTTGCGCTCATAAAATATCCCGTTTATCGATACACTTAACGAGGGCAAACTTCATCATTGCTAAAGAAATAAGCCACTTCACGTTCTGCAGAGGCAGTAGAGTCAGAACCATGAACTGCATTGGCATCAATAGACTCAGCAAAGTCCGCACGAATTGTTCCAGCATCGGCTTCCTTTGGGTTCGTAGCACCCATCAGGTCGCGATTTTTAATGATGGCATCTTCACCTTCCAGCACCTGAATCACGACGGGGCCTGAAGTCATGAAACCAACCAAGTCGGCGTAAAATGGACGTTCCTTATGTTCGGCGTAGAAGCCACCCGCTTTCTCTTCAGAGAGGTGTTGCATTTTTGCAGCCACAATTTTCAGACCGGCGCCTTCAAAACGCTCATAGATTTTGCCAATAACATTTTTGGCAACTGCATCGGGCTTGATAATAGAAAGGGTACGTTCAATAGCCATTAAGGGGTCTCCAGAATAATGGTTTGTACAACATAGTAGGTCGGGGCCGCCCAACGGCTCGACTCACCTATAAAAAGGGGGAGGATTTTACTCCCGAAGACAAAGGGTTACAAGGAATAGCATGAACAACGATTAGGTAAATAGATGGCTCATGCAGCCAGTAATTTTGTAAACCGATCACAGGGTACCGGCATACTGAAATGGGCGCCTTGATAGAAGTGACAACCCAACTCCTTCAGTATTTCTAATGCCTCACGATT
Source organism: Porticoccus sp. (assembly GCA_011049795.1). The sequence continues at coordinate 6,562 of DRHD01000304.1, read as the reverse complement.
TTCTACCCCTTCTGCTGTCACTTGCAGGCCATATTGTTTGGAAACCGCCATAATGGCTTCCACTACACCCCGGCTGTCAGGGTCGCGATGAATGTTGCGAATAAACTCACGGTCTATCTTGAGGTGATCGAAGGGTAATCGCTTAAGGTAAATCATGGAAGAGTAGCCAATGCCAAAATCATCAATTGAAAACATCGAGCCCAGAGACTTAATGGCCTCCATCTTTTTTATGGCTTCGTCTACATCCTCGATCACCAAGTTTTCTGTCACTTCAAAGTTAATGTACTTCGGATCAATATTGTAGCTCTTCATACTGTGCTGAACGATCTCAAATAATTGTGGATCGCGAAACTGACGAGGGCTGATATTAATACTTAGCCTCATATGCTCAGCCCAAATACCCTGGTCAAGAAAGTTACGAACATACTCACAAGCTGTTCGAATAACCCAGCGCCCCACATCTACAATCAATCCCGAGGACTCCAGCACCGGGATAAACTCAGAAGGCATATTGGTAATCTTGTCAGCATTCATCCAGCGCAATAGCGCTTCGCCACCCATAAGCTCGCCAGTTTGAACATTAATCTGAGGCTGCACATAGAGCACGAACTCATGGTTGTCCATGGCTTTCCGCAACCGAGTATTCATAGCGATCTGACGCTGCGCCTTTTCGATAATACAGGGGTCAAAAAAGGCGATACTATTACGACCCTTTCTCTTCGCCTCATACATTGCAGTGTCTGCATACTGCAATACACGGTCAGCGGTGATACTGGAGTCAGTCAGCAAAGCAATGCCGACACTCGCGGTAAGAATGACCTCGTGGCCATCAAGAAATAGCGGGGTGGCCACGGCCTCTCCGATCTTTTCAGCAACTGCTTGAGCGTCCCAGGCAGCTTGTGAAATATTGTCTGATAATTGTGGAATGAACAATACAAATTCATCACCGCTCATTCGAGCCAACATATTGTCGCCCGTGACCAGACTGGCAACGGCTCGCCCCACTTTTTTGATCACCTGATCACCGACATTATGGCCCCAGGAATCATTGATATCCTTGAAGTGGTCCAGATCTAACATCATCATCGCACCACACACCTGCTGCCCCTGGTGCTCTTCCAAAAAGGTAGCCACTGTTTGAATTAACATTTGTCGATTTGGCAGATTAGTCAACGCGTCGAAGTAATGATCCCGGGTCGCCTTTTCCCAGGGTTGAGGGCTATTCGTATCGGCTACTTGCTCGGCTAGGATAGGAGGATCAATACCATCTACATTGAGGACAACCTCACCTTCTAACGGATGAGCCACCAACTCAGGATCAACGCGCAAAGGATCTATCCTCGATTCAAAACCTTTCGGTTCAGCCGTTGGCTGCGTTTCTGCTGGGTGTTTTTCTACCGAGGAAGGCACTTCTGATGATGTGGAAAAATCCTGCGTATCATCTTGTTTATCAAGAATTAGCTCTGCACCAGACTGGGGTCGGTTCAGCATCACCACCAATTCTTTGCCATCTTCCGTGACATAGACGATATTTATGGTGACCTCTGTAGGACTACCGTTCGAAGGACACTGCCACACGACCTCTTGGTTGCGGTCACGAAGTGCTTTTTTGAGCTGCAGTTTAAGATCCACCAAAGCGGTAGATTCATCACCAGTGATACTGTCGAGAGAGACGCCAACCAGTTGTTTTAGTTCACACCCAAGGAGCTCAAGCGCATTTTTGTTGGCGTCGATACAGACGCCGTAAGCAAAGAAAAGAGTGCCGTAGGGAACTGATTCAACCAGTACTTTATAAAGCTCTTCTTTAGAGCTCATTAACACTCCTTAGTCCATTACTATCGCTTGGTGGTATTCTAATCGAGTTCGTCGATCCATGCCATCTGGATTGCTTCCAGAACCTTTTCACCACAGCGGTCTGGGTCATCATCAAAATCTGCCAATGCCAACACCCAGTTGCGAAGGTCAACAAAGTTGACGTAATGGGGGTCAGCTTCAGTATGAGATTCCGATAACTCTATGGCAATATCTTGTATATCTGACCACTTCAGCGACACAGCTGACCTCCTAATGCTTCTCGGATACCATATTAATAGTATATTTGGGGATTTCTACGACCAAGTCTTCATTACCAACGACTGCCTGACAACTAAGTCTGGAATCAGGGTCTACCCCCCAAGCCTTGTCCAGAAAATCTTCCTCCAGCTCATCTGCCTCATCTAAAGAATCAAACCCTTCGCGGATATACACATGGCAGGTGGTACAAGCACAGGACAGTTCACAGGCATGCTCAATCTCGATACCTTCTTCCAACGCCACCTCACAAATACTTTTTCCGGGCTCCACATCAACTACAACGCCTTCGGGGCAGATATTGTCATCGGGCAAAAACACAATTTTTGGCATGTCACACACCCTTCTCTATTTCGCTGAGGCTGTGCCCTGTCAGTGCTTTCTGGATACTCGCATTCATACGGCGGGCAGCAAATTCCTCGCTGGTCTTTGACACCATTTCAATGTGACGAGCAATTTCCCGGTGATTGGTACTTAAACGGACCTGCTTCAAATCATCCAATGCTGCTTCCAGGCAGTGATATTCTTTATCGCTAAGCAACTGACGGCCATCCTGATTCAGAGCCACAAGTAGGTCTTCATACATCCTATCCGCATCAACCTGTTGTTCGCGGAGTGCCCTTGCCTGCATATCCTCCCGGGCATGGGTGTAGGACTCCTTAAGCATCCGGGTGATATCCTCATCATTGAGCCCATAGGATGGCTTCACCTCCACACGGGCTTCCACACCACTGTTCAGCTCCTTAGCCGAAACATTTAGCAAGCCATCAGCATCCACCTGAAAACTCACCCTAATTTTGGCTGCTCCGGCAACCATAGGTGGGATTCCCCGTAATTCAAAACGTGCCAGAGAACGACTATGGGAAATCAACTCACGTTCACCCTGAAGCACATGGATAGCCATGGCTACCTGACCATCCTTGAAGGTGGTAAAATCCTGTGCTTTGGCCACGGGAATAGTTGTATTACGATGAATAATCTTCTCCATCAACCCCCCCATGGTTTCGATACCTAGAGAGAGAGGAATCACGTCCAACAGCAGCATTTCATCGCCCGGCTTGTTGCCTACGAGCACATCGGCCTGAAGCGCTGCGCCGATAGCGACCACCCTATCTGGGTCAATATCTACCAGCGGTTGCTTGCCAAAGGCTTCTGTCACTTTTTCACGTACCCGCAGGGTGCGCGTTGAACCACCCACCATGATCACATTGGCAACATCTTCTGGCTTTAGCCCAGCATCGCGTAGAGAGCGCTTACAAGCTCTCAGTGTTTTATCAATCAGGGGGTCAATCAGTCGATCTAGTTGTTCTCGCTTCAGCTCACCCGTCCAACCCGCTACTGAAATCTCTACCTGAAGCTGACTGGAAAGAGACTCCTTCGCACTTCGGGCTGCCATCAGCAACTGGCGCTGCAGTGAAGGATTTAAATCGTCACCCAAGGCTGCCTGCTCACCCAACCATTGGGCCAGTGCTCGGTCAAAATCATCTCCGCCCAGCGCCGAATCACCACCGGTGGCTAGCACTTCAAATACACCGTGAGATAACCTCAGGATAGAGATATCAAAAGTACCACCACCCAGGTCGTAAACAGCTATGACGCCTTCACCACCCTGATCTAATCCATAGGCCACCGCTGCAGCCGTGGGTTCATTGAGCAGACGCAACACTTTGACGCCTGCCAAAGTAGCGGCATCCTTAGTCGCCTGGCGCTGAGCTTCATCAAAATAGGCTGGCACTGTGATCACAGCACCTTCAAGTTGCCCATCCAGAGCCAATTCCGCTCGTTCAATCAGCACCTTCAAAATTTCAGAGGACGCGGCTACCGGACTAATTTCTCCAGCAACCGTGTTGAAATTAGGCATACCACTATCACTGGCCACCATGTCATAGGGCAGCTGACTTCCAAGTGTTTTGATATCTTCAATGCCACGCCCCATAAATCGTTTTATCGAAATCAGAGTGTTCAAGGGATCATCGGCTGACTGAGCATAAGCTCTCCGGCCAACGGTAGTTTCACCGGAGGCAATGTAATGCACAACGGACGGCAGTAAGTGCTGGTTTTCACTGTCCAGTAAGGTCTCAGGTGTACCACTCCTCACCGTCGCAACAAGTGAATTAGTCGTACCGAGATCAATCCCTACGGCACGTCGACGTTGATGGGGTTCCGGTGACTGACCGGGTTCAGAAATCTGTAACAGGACCACAATTAATTACCATTTATTCACCGTCTAATTCTTGCTCAAACTGTTCCACTTCATTCAGTAATTTACTGAAGAACTGCATCTTTGCCACTGTATCAACAGCATCCTCGACATCAGCTTGACTGTATTGTTGACCAAATTCTCGTTGTAAATCGGCATACTGCTCTCTCGCCTCTCCTGCCACTCGATCCAGGACAACGAAAGGCTCATCAGCCTCTCTTACCTCAGACAATGCTTCGCGCAACTCGATTTGTTGCATCAAAAAAGTCGAATCTCGGGTTATGCTCGCCTCACCCGAGCCCTCAATTCCACTCAGGGACAACAGGTGCTGGGCTCGAAGTAATGGAGACTTTAACTCAGTGTATGCCTGATTAATCACTGCGGCATATTGTACGGCAAGACGCTGCTCTTGAGAGGGCTTGTTGATATAACGATCAGGGTGAAATTCGCGCTGCATTTGATGATAGCGGTTTGCCAGCAACTCAAGGTCAACCTGATACCCAACAGGCAGGCCAAATATTTCAAAATAGTTGCTGGTGAAGTCCACGATGAATAAACCTAGCTCAATGAATGGTAGAAACCGATAGCAGGCTATCAGGTCAGTAGCAGCAGGGCCAGAATGACAGCCACTACCGTTTATACATGGAAGCTTTCACCACAACCGCATTCATCTTTAACATTGGGGTTGTTGAACTGAAACCCCTCATTGAGTCCCTCTTTAACAAAATCCAATTCTGTACCATCCAGATAGGAGAGACTTTTAGGGTCAATAAAGAGCTTAGCCTCTCCACTGGAGAACACTTTATCTTCAGGCTCAAAATCATCCACAAACTCAAGTACGTAGGACAAGCCCGAACAACCCGTGGTCTTAACACCTAAACGAATACCAAGGCCATGGCCCCGATGACTCAAATGTTTAACCACATGCGCCTCAGCTGCACTTGTCATGGTAATCGCCATTATTCAGTGTCCTCTTGGCATGTTCTGTATTTATTCACTATCTTCGCCGCGCTTCTGTCGTACATCTCTCACCGCTGCCTTGATGGCATCTTCAGCCAGTACGGAACAGTGAATTTTCACAGGTGGCAATGCCAACTCTTCGGCAATCTCAGTATTTTTGATCTCTGAGGCTTGCTCCAGCGACTTACCCTTGACCCACTCAGTGAGCAGGGAGCTGGAGGCAATTGCCGATCCACAGCCATAGGTTTTGAACTTGGCATCTTCAATAACACCGTTATCATCAACCTGAATTTGTAGACGCATGACGTCGCCACAGGCGGGCGCACCCACCATACCTGTACCCACATTGCTGGACTTATCATCCAATTTGCCAACGTTACGAGGATTTTCGTAATGATCAAGTACTTTGTCACTGTATGACATGATTAAACTCCTTCGTTCAACGCCCCAGGGTTAGTGCGCAGCCCATTCGACCTGACTCAGGTCGACACCATCTTTAAACATATCCCATAACGGGGACAACTCACGTAATTTCGTTACCGCAACACGGACTTTTTCGACTGCGTAATCAATCTCTTCTTCTGTGGTAAAACGACCGATAGAAAATCGAATGGAACTATGAGCCTGCTCATCATTCAACCCCAGAGCCCTCAACACATAGGACGGCTCAAGACTAGCGGAAGTGCAGGCCGAGCCGGAAGAAACCGCCAAGTCTTTTAACGCCATAATCAGGGACTCACCTTCCACAAAAGAAAAACTAATATTGAGGTTACCGGCGACTCTGTGTTGTAAAGAGCCATTAACCTGTACTTCTTCCATATCGGAAACGCCATTCAACAATCGGTTTCTCAACACCAGGGTACGCTTGTTTTCCTCAACCATATTCTCTTTAGCTATGCGGAAAGCCTCACCCATACCAACAATCTGATGGGTCGCCAAAGTACCTGAACGCATACCACGCTCATGGCCGCCACCATGCATTTGCGACTCAACCCGCACCCGCGGTTTACGGCGCACATAGAGTGCACCGATACCCTTGGGGCCATAAATTTTATGTGCCGACAGCGACATCAGGTCGACCTTCATCGTCTCCATATCAATGTCGATCTTGCCGGCACTCTGCGCTCCATCCACATGGAAAAACACTTTATTCTCACGACAAATTTCACCAATAGCCGCAATATCATTGATCGTGCCAATCTCGTTATTAACGTGCATCAGCGAAACTACGGTGGTGTCTTCCCGGATCGCACTGGCAACCGCTTCTGGTTGAATAAAGCCCTCAGCATCCGGGTCCAGATAGGTCACCTCAAAGCCTTCCCTCTCCAACTG
>DRHD01000303.1 GCA_011049795.1 Porticoccus sp. | reverse complement strand
TGGGCTCGGAGATGTGTATAAGAGACAGCCTATGCCACAAGGCTTGGGATAATGATTGTTTAGTTTGGATGCTTAGTTCGGATGATCAATCGCGAGATCAACATCCGGACTAACAGAGAGTCTGTATGAGCCGCTTAACCACTATAGAAATTGCTAAGGAGTACCTGAAGTTTTCAGCGGCTCATTTTACCATTTTTTCGGCCACCGATCGTGAACGTTTACACGGGCATAATTTTACCGTTTCAGCAAAAATTACTGCCCCGGTTGATGAAAACGGTTTGTGTTTTCGCTACTCTATTTTTAAACAACACTTAAAAGAGTTATGCCAATCACTCGATGAATATACGCTGATTGCTGCTGACTCGCCTCATCTCACCATAACGCAACAAGAGCAGTATCATCATATTGAGTTTAACGGTGAAGTTATGCTGCTATTGCAGAGCGATACCTTACTGCTACCTATTCGCAATAGCACGGTTGAAGAACTATCCCATTATTTAGTACAGCATTTATTAGCAGATGATAGTGTGGTGGTCGATAATAATGTTCAATCTTTTGAGATTAAAGTGTGTTCCGGCCCTGGTCAAAGTGGTTCGGCCGCTTGGTCCGCTTAAACCTTTCTGATTATTTTAATGGCTCATCTCTAATTTTCCAACTGACCCAGATTGGCATGAATGACCGCACCGTTAATCGCTGGGTTATTGGCACAAAACCATAAGGTGTTGGCGATTTCTTCCGGCTGTAATAAACGCTTAAAAGAAGATAGCCCGGAAAAGTGTTCCAGTACTTGCTCATCATGACCGACATGTTCCCGTAACATTTCCGTATCGGTAAAGCCCGGACATACCGCCGCGGTATGAATTCCCTGGCCCATTAAATCCTGACAGGTTGCTTTCATAAGGCCAATTTGGGCATGTTTAGAGCTGACATAGGAACAGGTGTTAGCGACGGCTTTTTCTCCTAGTGTTGAACTTACATAAATAATCGATGAGCCTACTTTCATCGACGGTAATAAAATTTGATTAAGTTGACTGGCGGCAATGACATTGAGTTGCATCACTTGTTGAAAAGATGGCGCCTGTACATCGCTAATGCTGTCTTTGGCAAGGAAGGCGGCGTTGTGTATCAGCGTGATTTGATCGGCCGATTTCACTAAGTCGATGAGGGTCTTGCTGTGCGCGTTGGGCCAGTTGATATCAGCCAAGTCGATACTTAAATGGGTAAGATGGCTAATGCCGTCGAGGGCGGGTTGCTGCCGGGATAGGTTGATCACCTGATAGCCTTCACCGGAAAATTGTTTAGCTGTAGCTAGGCCAATGCCGCGGCTGCCGCCGGTAATAACGAGTACTTTGTTCATAACACACCGTTTTAGAATCGAGAGCCAAGGATTCTACTGCATCTGTGGTCATGGACTCAAACCGGCTGTTCGCTTATATCTCGCCACGCTTGGCCGTGCTCAGTGTTGGTTACCACATAAAACACCTATAAGCCGTTGCTGTTCTTTTGGAGCCTCGGCTCATCCGCGGACATAAAGGCTCGCATAAACGAGGCTCTAACTTCGGTTGTGTGCCAATTTCGGACTCAATTGTTTATATGGAACCCCGGTCTGGCAGGTTAGTTTTCATTGTGGCCGGGAGCAGGCTGGTCAGCCTTTCCGGCCGCTGCGACAACGCTTTATGTTGAACGACCTTTAGGTCGGCCCTTTAGGGGGAGCAAAGTGAATAAACTCGCTTCGCTCAGACAGTCCTCACGGAAAGCCCCGGATAGACAGACAAGCTTAAACGCTCCCTGATTGGCCACAATCAAAACTAACCTGCCAGACCTGCCACCGTTCTTTAATAATGAGTAATAATTTCTGGGTTTTAAGTATTACCCGAGTCTTGAGCAACAAATTTCCAAGGATGGAAATGGATCAACTACCGCTAAATCTCTGCTTTTATCTCGCGTGTAAGATAAATGGCAGCTAATGATTCAGCTTCTGCCATCCTCTAACACTACTACTAAATTCCCGCTTCGGCAGTTCAGTGCTGCGAACGGACATGACAGATATAAAAAACCCGATGAAGGAGGCTTGATGTAAAACGTTTTTAGGATTTAGTTTTTGCGCCTGATGCCAACTAAACCAATTAATGCTGAACCGAATAACCATGCAGCTGCTGGAATGGGCACAGGGCTGGTATTGATATAGCTGTCGCTGTCACCAGCCTGGCCAATGGTGCGCAAGTGCAGGCCGAACCTTAGTTCACCAGCAGTCACCGCTGCCGCTACCGCATCAAAATCCGAAAAGCTACCCAGCCCTAACATGATACCGAGGATGTCATCGCTGGTATTGACTCCTTTGCTAGGGTTACCTGGGTTAACATCTGCCGAAAAATTCTGGGTGGCAACAAAAGGTATGGCTGCTGTATTTCCCTCTGGCAAGTTACCGGGACTGGCACCACCACCGTCGAAATCAGTAAATCCGCCCAGGCTGTTAAAAACTGTAGAGGGGCCAAGCAAACCATCGTCAAAATAGACCTCAGCAATGTTTCCAGCGATACCGACATCATTGTGAACGGTGAATAGAACCTGGCTTGCCGACAGGGATTTGTTGAATACAGCATTGGCTTCTGTCGCATCCCACAGGGTGATTGATAGCTGGCTGGATAGGTCTTCGGTATTGTTATTGGTGAGTTTATAAAAGCCGTAAGTGACTGAATCTGCTGCCGCATAGGAAGACCCTAATGTGATAGCTGCAATCAGAACCAGGGTTTTTTTAAACGAACAGGGGTTAACATCAACGATCCATTTCATTGTACTATTCCTTCGAGAGTGATAATTATTATAGTTTTCTGTTTTTATTGGTATCCACCATGTCAAAACAATAGCTCTTTGTACAGAGAAAATGTTAAATACTGCCAAAGATTTATATCAGCCGACTGTCCATTGTGGGTCAGTACCGACAATTTTATCTTATGCGTAAACTAAGTATTCCCACGACAGCTATACGCCAGACAGCAGACGTTAAAAAGCCCCGAGATTAATCGAGGCTTGTGTTCGGTTAGTGCTGTGACCGGACCTAACCATCCCGCCTATCAACTTCTCCAAAGCAGACATTTAGCCCATCAAAAGGGTCCGCCTTTTCCCCAAAATATGGCTGCGATATATACGGGTCCGTATATACACACATTGGCTTTTCTCATGTTTGCTTTAAGTAGTTGAACAAAAAGGGAAATTAAGATTTTACAGGAATTTGCTTAGGAGAAAAGGCGGACCATAGGGGCCGTGTTATTGGGTTTGGTTGTTTTTTGGTCAGACTGGTAAGTGCTTGAAAAATAGGATAAAGTCGAATAATCAGAATAACTTTTATAAATTAATATACGGACCGTAGGGTCCGTACTATTCAGCTGTTATGCGCTCAGATCAGTAGTGATATCTTAGCTGGGCAAGGAGAATGGAATCTTGATGAATTTTATAAACAATACGATGTTCGTCGTTAATTCGTCGCGACCAATATCCAGACAAGGCATGCTTGAGAGGTTCTGGTTTACCTATCCCCTCAAACGGCTCTCTTTTAATATCCTTACTAAGAGCATTTATCCGCTTCAATATTTTCTTGTCAGTCTTTTGCCAGTATAGGTAATCTTCCCATGCCTTTTCTGCAAAAATTAATTTCACTCAATCAATTCCTTTTCTTGGCCCTTGCCATCTTCAAGCTCGGCAACCGCTTCAATCAGCCGGCGTGTATTTTTAGGGCTTCTCAACAAGTAGGCGGTTTCTTCAAGCGCCAGGTAGTCAGCCATAGACATCATCACCACAGCGCCTTCACCTTTACGTGTAATTGCTACGGGCGCATGGTCATCGCAAACTTGCTCCATTGTTTTAGCAAGGTTGCTTCGGGCAGAGGTATAGCTTATGCTTTCCATTGTCTTAGTCCTGTACATGTACGTAAATATGTACGCATTATAGCCGCGCATAACAAAGCGTGCAAGCGGGACATTTTAAAGCGCTGCTTTGCAGCTAAAATGCCCCTTCACTCAGCGTTAATGTCTGCTTTTTTCCAACCGTAATTCGCTTACCCGTCCGTTGTGGGTCACGAACCGCCAAAGAAGCTAACAATATTACATGTAATGTAACGGCAGCTTTACTCCTGGCAACCGACGTTAAAAAGCCCCTATTATTCGAGGCTTAGGCGGTTGTGTGCCAATTTCTGCCGTTCAAGGTTTAGTTTCAAACAGAAAGCGGACGATCGTATAACTACTGCGACTATCCTCTTTTATGGTTCAATAATATTGAAGGTGAAATCAGGGTCTTTCGTCATGCTATTAAATTTACGCAGGGTAAGAAAGCTGTCTACTTCCATTTTACCGGATGTAATGGCTTCTAACGGTTTGATGATCTGTAACGCCATATTCACATAGGTTTCATGATCTATTTTTATCGTCGCATCAGCATTAGGATCAGGCTCTCCTTTATGGTGATGCAGCACAGAGTTTTCCACTCTCACCACATACGTTTCGTTCAGATCCGTGAAGGTAAAGTTGAGGGTAAGCTTTTCACCTTCGGCTTCTTCCGCATTTAAACGAACGGATAAGCCTTCAAAGTATTTTTCAAGCGGTATCTGCATAAACAGATCTTTAGTCACCGATGGAATAACGCGTCTTTCTGGACGACCGTTACGTAATTCTTGTGCGCCGGTTAAATACACATCACGCCACGGACCCGATTCAGCTTGATAGCCTAACTGATCATAAGCCTTCGCTAACAAACTACGTGCGGCGGTATTGTCAGGATCAGCAAAGACAACATGGTTAAGCGCCGTAGCCACATGACGATAATCGCCTTCTTCAAACTGAATCTTAGCTTTCGCTAGAATAGCATCAGCACCACCCGCGTATTCCACAAACTGCTTACCAATCTCAACGGGCGGTAATGGATTAAGATTAACCGGATTCATGTCAAAGAAACCGTAATAAAAATCGTAAACGGCCCGTGAATTGTGACTCACGGTGCCGTAGTAATCTCGTACCGAGAAGTCTTCATTCAATTCTTTTGGCATTTTTATCAGATTAGAGATTTCGGTAGGTGTCGCTCCAGAGTGCGCCATATGTAATGTTTGATCGTGCGTAAACTTATAGGCATCGCTCTGATGCTTCAAAAAGTTTTGAATCTTCTCTTTACCCCAAATCGGCCAATGGTGGCTGCCAAAATAAACTTCCGCGTCAGCAAACTCTACTAGCGCTTTATCGATATAAGACACCCATTTCAGCGCATCACGCACTTTCGCGCCCCGTAAGGTATAAAGGTTATGAATGTTCCTTGATACGACTTCCGCCCCGCAAAAGGCTTTTAGTTTTGGCAGGTAAAACACTAACTCAGCGGGTGCTTCTGAAGCTGGTGCGTTATGAAAAACAAAGTCAACACCATCAATGGTCATTGGCTGTGGTGTTTTCCCAATAATCTTATTCGGTGCCAAAATACTTAAAGAACCAAAAGCAGCCGTTTTACCTAAACCGGAACCAACATGTCCGCGTTCCGTTCGTGGTAATGCACGACCATACATATAACCCGCACGCCTTGACATCGTAGGCCCCGCCAGAATATTCTCACTGGTGGACTCTTCCATAAACCCTTCCGGCACTATGACCGGGATATTATTTTTCTTCACCTCTTCCGGCGTGATTGCCCCCAAAGAACCGCCAAAATGGTCAACATGGCTGTGTGTAATAATAATGCCAGTGATAGGCTTATCCCCTAGATGTTTTCGAGCAAAGGCTAGAGCAGCACTTGAGGTTTCTTTTGTCGTGAGAAGGTCTACTAAGATCCAACCTGTGTCACCCTCAATAATGGTTATATTAGCGAGGTCAAAACCCCGTAACTGATAAATGCCATCAGTCACTTTAAATAAACCATGAATATTGTTGAGCTTTTCTTGTCGCCATAAGCTTGGATTGACCGACGCTGGCGCATCACCTTGGATAAACTCGTACTCCTTTTGATTCCATGAGAACTCTTCCGGCACATCGTCCGGGGCCTTCACACGTAAATCGGGGTCACGCGCAATTAACCCACGATTGGCCTGCTCAAAATCTTCACCCGTATCAAAGGCTTTTATTTCTTCTAATACCCTTGCGTTATGCTCTATCGTGGTTTGCGTTGGCGCCGTGAAACCATGTTCGTCAGCACCCTCTTCTATCACTAACTTTTGATAGCCCTCACAACCCGTTAAAGCGATACCTATACCCACCGCCAGTAATATTTTCTTCATGATACCTCTAATTGTTTATTTTTTACTTACTAGTCATTGATAAATCCATACTCTCATCAAAAAAACAGCACCAATCCGTGTTGTAGCGGTACGCTACTTGAATTCTTTATGGTTCTACGGCATATCTATCAGTGCGGCATTTACAGTAAATGATAATGTGAGCCCAATCAGGGTTAGGGTTTTCTTCAGCATGAGGGAGTAACCTTGTTCATTGTTATAGTTATGCGATTCAACTTGTGACAGTTAGTATGCCAGTAAATAACACTCGTGTTAAGTTGTACTCTGTGAATAGTTTCGCCACTTTGGCAGTTGACTTAGTGGCAGAAAAGGGTCACGAACCGCCAAGGAAGCTAACAATATTACATGTAATGTAACGGCAGCTTTACTCTTGCGGACATCAAAAAGCCCCGAGATTGAGGGCAGTTCAATGTGCCGATACTGTTGAAAAACTATTTAGTAGACTTTAGGAAAAATAATTATGCGCACGACAGTGCTATGGTTTGATATTTTGGGCAGGAAATTTACTTTGAATGATCTCTCGTGAAGGTTTTTAGCACCTAATTTTGCGGGTTTCTTGGCGTGAAGAGTTTTTCAACAGTATCTGCCAAAAGCGGATATAAAAAAGCCCCTAGTCTAGAGGCTATTCTTGGTTCTATTATGCGGCGACTGTCCACATTGAAAGGCTTACTTTGCTTTGCGGCGGCTAAGGCCTAACCCTGCAAGACCTAGACCCAGTAATGTGATTGTGCCTGGTTCTGGCACTGCGGATGCACTTTGAATGTCTAGCACCCATGCGTTGGGGTCAGTAAAGCCCTGTGGTAGTGAGCCGCCAATGCGACCGCCATCTGGGCCTTTAAAATATAATGCGGTGACATTATATAATTCCTGCGTTAATACATCGAGCATAGCAAAGACAGTGTTTTGGTCGGCCAGCTCAAATGGGCGTAACCCTGCTAACCAGCCCCCGCCGTTGCCGCCTATTATTGTTTGGCCGGGGAACGTTGCGGTGTCTGCTGTGCCAGCCGCGAACTGAACGTTGTTACCATTCAATTGGCCAACAGCGGTTGCCATTCCCTGCGAATCAATCGTCGCTCCTGCAGATAGTTCGTACGTCCAGTTGTTTGATACATCTAACGAGATGATTATTGCATGCGCGTTCCCCATGAATAGCGTGGAGAGTAGGATTATGAGGCTTCTATTAATTTGTGTCATTATCGTTTTCCTTAATAATAAGTAAAAAATTAAATATTCCTACTGAGTACTTCAGTATTTTATTTATAGCCGAACTACTAAAAGAAAAAATCTAATAGTGCTGTAAAATAACCCGACACTAGGGGGCAGCCTAACGTTTATTCAAGAGCGACATGACCTATATGTTTTTTGCTTGCTATTACCTCCGGCAAATGTTGTGGTTAATATAGCTGCATTTAACTGCCCCAAAGACAAAATCATAAGTCCAATGGACAATAATATTCTCTTCATTTTATTTCCTTATGCGAAAGTTAAAAATCCCATTCAAGCTGGCCGATTCCGGTAATTGTGCAGCCTACAGAAATTCAACGACTTTGTGACCTACCCAACAGGGTAGGATTCTTTTATTAATTTATATTATTTTTTTACTAAAAACTTCGGGTAAATATATTTTAGGAATAATAGGTGCCGATCCAGCGCCTCCTAGCAATAATTAACCAAAAAGCACCGCCTCTCGAAGGGAATCATCGACAGATGCCCCTGCTATCTGACCTTTTGACTATTAATTGAGAAGTGTCTTCATATTGCCCTTAAAAGCATATTTCATCAGACCCCAACGCCCTGAAATTACTTACTTAATTCCCTTGCGCAATTAATCGGCAAGTTATGCGGAAAGTCATGAATAATTGATCATTTCAATCAACTGTATAGAAAGACAGTTGGGGTGGGGCTCAATGTCTCAAACGGGTCAATAGCGACGCTTTTGCCTTACATGTAATCTAATTTACTGATGGCAGCTTACCCTTCAACAACCGTCATTAGCCTGACTAACACTATTTATCAGCCATTTACGTCGGCTTTATACTCAGAGCGCCCATAAAAACTCTGTTGTTAATCGAAGCTTTGGAGCTGTTCCGTGCCGATTTCTGCCCTTTTTAATACACCGTCATTACGATTGTAGCGTAGCAATCTCCTGTTACCGGGTGCTAAAAACACGGGCGATGCTGGCAGTGTTGTCCGAGCCGGCCATAACGAATTCGAAAAATTATGGCCCTATTGAATCGGACAACACCACCGACATCCCCTCACTCCTAGCTAAATTTATCGTTTCTTTCTTTAAGAGATAAAAATATATTTTCAGGCTAAATATAATATTTATCAGCGGTCTTAACGGTTGTTTCGGAGAACTATAGTTGTGGCATGGAACTAGACATAAAGTCTAGGCTCGATAGGGTGGCCGGCCACAGCCTCTACCTCCCTGTCCAGCCGGGTTAGTGGCTTTCCTTCGCAGGATATTACCGCACTACACTCACATAGCGGGTAAGCGGAAGGGGTTGCAATGGGTCAACTTTTGTCATTAGCAGGTAAACTCCACGTTAAACTCAATAGTCAGCTACGCAATCATGAGCCTCCAACATTTGCCTCATAGGTGCATACCCCCCCACTGACAGTTACCTGCGTATCACTAAAGAGAGGCG
>DRHD01000302.1 GCA_011049795.1 Porticoccus sp. | reverse complement strand
TTCCAGGGGCAGGCTAATGCTGGTTGCCAGCGAGGAGGGCAGCGCTAGTAGGCTTATATGTTGCATCAGTTAGGTCGATTCCCGTCAGGATGGCTCAATATTACTATTATATGTCTTTTCTGTTTCATTTTTGTAAAGATTTTAAGGGTAGAATAGTCATTGATTATCTCATTCAGTGACGTGCAGGCGGGAAAGATTATGGTCCGGATACCGGTTATTACTGGCTTTGGCGGCATTAGTGCGGCGGGCAGAAGTTCTTTTCATCATGGCTATCGACGATTGATTCTCGATGCCCTGGATCAACATAAGGCGGAGCAAACCTATACCAGCCTTGCCTCTTTGATGCAGATTGAGGCGGATGGCTCTACCCTGAGTGAGCAGCAAAAGCAATTTATCCGCGAGCACACGCTGGTCCGCCGTATTGAGGATAACTTGTTTGATGTTGACGCTGTGGTCTGTAATAAGCGCATCCAGCTGAGTGCAGCGGGGGATGATTCCACCAGCTTTATGACCAAGCCGAAAAATCTACCACCGGTTATTCCTGAAAATTGGAAAGTCACTCCGATAGATAGCAAGACAGTGAAGGTCGATATTAGTGGCGAAACGTCATTGCTACTACCGACCGTGAGGAAGGCTAGTGTGCAAGCGGCAGGTCAGCTTCCCACCGGTTTTGACCCCGGATCCCTTTATCCCGCTCGTAGCCATCCCCGTGGTTTGCAGATGGCGGTTTACGGTGCTTCCGATGCGGTACAGTCAATGGGCATTGATTGGGATGTTGTGTGCCAGCATATAGCTCCTGACCAAGTCAGTGTTTATGCTGGCAGTGCCATGGGCCAGCTCGATCACCACGGTCATGGCGGCATGATCGGTGCGCGTTATAACGATAAAAGAACCACCTCTAAACACTGTCCTTTCGGTTTGGCCGAAATGTCTGCTGATTTTATTAATGCCTATGTATTGGGCAGTATGGGTAATACCGGCACTTATATAGGGGCCTGTGCCTCATTCTTATATAACCTGCGTCAGGGGGTGAGAGATATTCAAACCGGTGTAGCCCGAGTCGCTGTGATTGGTAACAGTGAAGCTACCGTGGTGTCTGATGTTATGGACGGTTATGCCGCCATGGGTGCTCTGGCGACTGATCAAGAGTTATTGGCTCTGGATGCTAAGTTGGGTCTGACCCAGGTCGACTATCGTCGTGCCGCTAGACCTTTTAGCACTAATTGTGGTTTTACCATGGCAGAATCCTCGCAGTACATTGTGCTGATGGATGACGAGTTGGCGGTAGAGTTGGGTGCTAGTGTTTATGGGGCTGTCACCGATGTGTTTGTGAATGCTGATGGCCATAAAAAATCTATTTCTTCGCCGGGAGTCGGCAACTATATTACTGTCGCTAAAGCGGCGGCGTCGGTTCGGGGTTTGCTGGGAGAGCAATCATTGCAGCAGCGCTCTTTTATTCAGGCGCATGGTACGAGTACGCCGCAAAACCGTGTTTCGGAATCCCACATTTTGAATGAAACGGCGAAGATATTTGGTATTGAAAATTGGCCGGTGGCAGCGATCAAAGCCTATGTGGGCCACTCCTTAGGCGGCTCCGCCGGTGATCAGCTGATGGCAACCTTGGGCGTGTGGTCGGACGGTATTATTCCTGGTATCGCGACGATTGATCATGTTGCGGCTGATGTACACCAAAGCCACCTGAACATAGGTCGTGATCATATCGAAGTAGGCGCAGAAGGGATGGATGCCGCTATCCTGAATTCTAAGGGCTTTGGTGGTAACAATGCTTCAGCGACTGTTATTGCGCCTCACATCGTTAATAAAATGCTGGCTAAAAAGCATGGTGCTAAAGCGTTCAGTGCCTACCGTAGTCGCAATGAGCCTGTTGTTGAGAAGGCGGCAGCTTATGATGAGTCCGCTTTAAAAGGGGAGGCTTTGCCCATTTACAAGTTTGATCACAATGTATTGAGTGGTGATGATCTTGATTTTTCCAGCAGTAAAATTCGCGTGCCCGGTTACGCCAGTGACATCGATCTTGATGTGACGTCACCATACGCAGAGCTGCTATAAAGAACTGTAATAAAATGATGCAATAATGGAGGTTCGGCTATACTGGAAAATGTAGCCACTGTTCGGATTAGGAGTCGCCATGAGACGATTTATTCGACATCCCACCGATATACCAATTGACGTTAAAGTTGCGGCGAATCTGGATGACGCTGAGTCGTCTTGCTACATGACGACAGTCAGTCAGGGTGGCTTATCCTGTGAAGTTGCCAGCCGAGTTAGGGTCGGTAGCACCGTCGATATTGATATTCTTTCCGTTTCTCCCCCCTACCATGGCACCGGTGAAATTATGTGGTGTCGAGCCATAGGCAGCCACTTTGAAGTGGGGGTACGTTTTACCAATTTAGAGGAAGCTTTCAAAGCTCGTATGGTACAGCAGGTGTGCCAGATAGAGCATTATAAGAATATTGTGTTTGAGCGGGAGGGTCGTTTACTGGATGGAGATCAGGCGGCGGCGGAATGGATAGAAAAGTACGCAGAAGAGTTTAATTAATTGTTAACCCCCGCCAACGGTTTAGCTGTCATAATCAAACAATAATACACCGCAATACAATAATGACATGACCTCTGTTTTTCCCAGCCGTTTGTTCGCTATTGTGCTGACAGCTATTTTATCGATAGCGGGTTTGTACTATGCCAATTTTCATTTATGTTCGGAGTGCGCAATGACTAACGAAGTGTCCAGCCAAGTCACCATTAATATGCCAAGGACAGAAGCCTGGGAGAAGCTGCGGGATTTAACGCTGGCGCATAATTATGTGCCCGGCTTGGTTAAAACCGAAGTGACTACTGAGTTAAAAGAAGGTGTTGGTGCCAGTCGTAAGGTCTTTCAAACCGAAACCAAAGGTATCAACGAAACGGTGATTGAATGGCAGGATGGTCATGGTTTTTTGATTCGCCTGCACCGAGGGGAGAAGGGGGCGCCGCCACCCTTTAAAGAAGCTTTTTTTCGCTATCAATTGGACGATGGTGATTCCCCCGAGACGACACTGTTGACCACTACCATGAGTTACACCATGGGCATGGGTTTTGTAGGCGGTTTGCTGGAAAAATTATTTTTAAAAAAACTATTCAAAGGCATTATTCGTGATGTGGCGATTAGCCTTAAGCAGTTTTATGAGAGCGGTGAAAAAGTAACACCGGCGATACTTAAACAAGTCAAAGCTGATTATAAAAAGGCTGCCAGTTAAGTGACTCGCTCTACTATCCAATCCTGTGGCGTCCAATCCAGTGACCACGCTTATCCCTTAAAGCTTAAGCAATTAAACCAGCCATTAAACATGTGGCTGCACGATCAGCGTGATCAGCATGTGTCCAAGGATATCGCTGATAAAGGTGTGTGGGAAATCTACGAAACCCAGTTGATTCTTGAGCGGTTAAAACCCGGTATAAACTTTGTTGATGTGGGCGCTAATATTGGCTACTACACGTTGATCGCCGCTGATCAGGTGGGGTCGAGTGGTTTTGTTGCGGCCTTTGAACCCGACCCTGAAAATTTTCTATTGCTAGAAAAAAACCTTGCTGAGAATAATTTCAATTTTGTTGAGGCGGTGAATGCCGGTTTGTCTGATGCTGATCGTGACGGTTCATTATTTTTAAGTGATAGTAATTTTGGTGATCATCAAATTTATGATGCCGGTGATGGTCGTGACTCTCGATCAATACAATTGCTCAATGGTGCGGAGTATCTGCAGGAAAAAATAAAAACGATTGACCTTTTGAAAATTGATACACAGGGCGCCGAGTCGCAGGTGATGTCAGGTTTGCTGCCTTTGTTACAACGCAGCGGCAAAACGCTAACGATTATTATTGAATTTTGGCCCTATGGTTTACGTCAATCCGGATCCAGTGCTCATCAGTTAGTTGATATGTTGATGACCTTGCAGTTGCCGCTCAGAATTATCGATCATGTCGGTCATCAGTTGCTTGATTGCAGTGAGCAGCAATTGCGCGAGTGGGTCGATATGGTCGATGCTGTCCCTGATGATCAGGGCTTTATGAATATTATGCTGGGAGATTAATCCTTTGTTAGAGCGAATGCTGTTGTCTCGTTTTTTTATTGTCTTGTTTACGATTTCATTTTTAAGTACTTCTTTTGCCGCGCCAGTGACGGACGAGCGTTTGCGTCATGCAGAAAATGATAGCGCTAATTGGATGAGCCATGGACGCACATATCGCGAACAGCGGTTTAGTCCTTTGGATCAAATCAATGCTGATAATGTCACCAGCTTGGGGCTGAGTTGGTATTTTGAAACGGATGATGCCAGTGGTCTGCAGGCTACCCCTTTGGTGGTTGATGGCGTGATGTATTTTACCGCGGCCTGGAGTGTGGTTTATGCACTGGATGCCCGTACCGGCGAGCAGCTATGGAAGTATGATCCTTTAGTGTCTAAAGAAATTTCGTATAAATTTTGTTGTGGCGTAGTCAATCGCGGCGTCGCTATCTGGCAAGACAAAATTTATGTTGGCACCCTCGATGGCCGTTTAGTGGCAATCAACGCGGAAACCGGAAAACTGGAATGGCAAAAACAAACCACGGACCCGGACAAGGCTTACAGTATTACCGGCGCGCCGCGTATTGCGAACGGCAAAGTGATTATAGGTAATGGTGGTTCTGAATACGGTGTACGTGGTTATGTCACGGCCTATTATGCACAGACCGGTGAACAAGCCTGGCGTTTTTATACTATACCGGGCAATCCAGCGGATGGTTTTGAAAATGAGCAGATGGAAATGGCAGCCAAAACATGGAAGGGTGAATGGTGGAAAATGGGTGGGGGCGGAACCGTTTGGGATTCAATGGTATTCGATCCGGATTTAAACCTGCTTTATATCGGTGTGGGAAATGGCGCGCCACATAATCAACAAATTCGTAGTCCCGGTGGTGGCGATAATTTATTTCTGACTTCCATTGTTGCGCTTAATCCTGATACCGGTGAATACGTTTGGCATTACCAACAAGTAAACGGGGAAACCTGGGATTACACCGCCACACAACAAATGATGTTATTAGATATCGATTGGCACGGTGAGCCCCGCAAAGTCATTATGCAGGCACCAAAAGCGGGTTTCTTTTATATTGTCGATCGAGTGACCGGTGAATTATTATCGGCGGAGCCCTACGTTAAAGTCACTTGGGCCAGTGAATACAATATGGAAACGGGTCGGCCGATTGAGAATCGTGATGCGCGTTATATCGATGGAACAACCTCGCTGGTTTTTCCCACCGGCATGGGCGGACATAATTGGCATGCGATGTCCTATAGCCCAGAGACGCGGTTAATGTATATTCCGGCCATGGATTTTGGCTCTGAATTCACTGCAGTCAAAGACTTCTCTTTTAAGCCTAGACACTGGAACGTAGGTTATGACACTAATGGACCGGTAGGTGACCAGCTACTCAATCAGGCACTTGTTAAAACTGTGCCGCAGGGATTCCTATTGGCTTGGGATCCATTTAAACAAAAAGAAGTGTGGCGCTCACCTTATCCTTTTATCGGTAATGGCGGCACCTTGGCCACCAAGGGCAATTTGGTTTTTCATGGCGGTTCCGACGGCACCTTTAATGCATCCAGGGCGGATGACGGTGAAAAGCTATGGTCGATGAATGTGCAAAATGGTGTGATTGCTGCACCGGTCTCCTTTAGTGTTGATGGTGAGCAGTATGTGTCGATACTGGTTGGCCGCGGCGGCGGTATCAGTATGATTTTGGGTATTGATTATGGCGTGCCGCCACCCAATGGCAGAGTGATGACGTTTAAGTTGGATGCCGATGGTCGTTTACCCAGTATGCCTGAGTGGGGAGACATTCCTGAGCCGCCGGAGAAAATAGTGGTCAGTGAACAGCAGTTAGCCGATGGGCAGTGGACTTATAATCGTTATTGCGCGAGATGTCATGGTACCAATGGAGTTAGCGATGGCTCAGTACCTGATCTTCGATATTTACCACAAGTGTGGCACGATAATTTTGAAAAAGTCGTATTGGAAGGGATGATGGAAAAAGCAGGAATGCCTCGCTTTGATGATGTGTTAGATAAGGAAAAGGTTAATAATATTCATGCCTACCTTATTGAGCGTGCCTACGAAGAAAAGGAAATACGTGAATCGCCGAACTGGTGGGTGCAATTAAAAACGTGGGTGTACACCAAGTTTGGAGAGGTTTTGGCCTGGCTGATGACCTTCTCTTAGTTGTGTCTAATTAGTGCCCATCCATAAACGTCATTCCCGCGAAGGCGGGAATCCAGAGCGGCGAAGTGATTGGCTCGGCTGACAAACAGAAAGTATTAAAAAGCACTATTATTACAGTGTTTAGCGAATTAATTTGATGTCGAAATAAACGGCCGGGTTATCGCAACTGGATTCCCGCCTTCGCGGGAATGACGAGAACGGGGTGTTTATGGATGGATACTCGTTATGTCTAATTAGTATTGAGATGAGATCACTTTAAATCACTATTTTTCGAATGAGATATTCCATGACTTATAATTTCGATCCCGAATTTGCAGATGTTGTACCCATGTTACCTGCGAGTGATTTTTCAGATCCCATCGCTTCTCGGGAGGGGATCATTAACATGATGACCGCTTTACATGCTGACCTTGATACCAGTGCACTGACTTTGGAGGATACATTCATTCCGGGTTTGAATCATGCCCCGGATGTAAAGGTTCGTATTTATCAGCCTAAAAATCGGCAGTCAGATATCCCTGTGCCGGCTTTGCTGTATATCCATGGTGGTGGTTTTGTCGTGGGTAATATTGATACAGAGCATGCCGGTGCTGTGGCGATTGCGGCGGAATTAGGTGTTGTGGTGATATCGGTCGATTATCGATTGGCCCCTGAAGATCCTTTTCCTGCGGGTTTGGATGATTGTTATGCCAGTCTTCAATGGTTGCATGAGAATGCTGAGGTATTAGGGGTAGATACCAAGCGAATAGGTATTTACGGTCAAAGCGCTGGCGGGGGGTTGGCTGCAGGCTTGGCGTTGATGGCCAGAGATAAAGCGGGTCCAGGTATTTGTTTTCAGTTTTTGGGTATGCCTGAGCTGGATGACCGATTAGAAACCACCAGTATGCGAGATTTTATTGATACCCCGTTATGGAATAGGCCGAATGCGATTTACAGCTGGCAATATTATTTGGGCGATGATTATCAGCCGGGGTCCGATGATGTCCCTGTTTATGCAGCGCCTGCCAGAGCTGATGATCTGAGTGGTTTACCGCCGGCTTATGTATCGGCCATGGAGTTTGATCCATTACGTGATGAAGATGTACTTTATGGTTTGCGCTTATTACAGGCAGGGGTCGCGGTGGAGTTGCATACCTTCCCGGGTACTTTTCATGGCTCATCTATGATGAGTGGCGCTGCGGTCAGTAAGCGTCAGCAGCAGGAATTGATAGATGTTTTGCGGCGGGGTTTACGTGTTTCTTGAAACGGCAACTGCCCCTCAAATTTTAATCCAGGGATTAATCGATGGTTAAGCCTTTTTCAATGTAACTTTCAATGCGTATGCCGTGCGAGCCGTTAGGGATAACGGTTTTGATCATGTTGTCGGTATTACTGGTTTTAGAAAAGCGCTCCAGATCGATAACCTTCTCAGGCTGAGGTATTTTATTTTCGTCACGCAATAATAACACTTTTGGTAAGTGGCGGTGGCGATAGTTGGTGCTGATCACTATACCTACCTGTCCATTTTGTAGTTCTACCACACTTCCTGGGGGGTAAAGTCCAATGCAGCTAATAAATTCTCCCACTAATTTGTGATCAAACTTTGTGCCCTTGTTTTGGTAGAGAATTTTTAAAGCTGCCAGAGAAGACTGGCCCTTTTTATAAATACGATCGCTGGTAATCGCATCATACACGTCACACAGGGTAACAATGCGAGTGAAGTCGGTAATACCCGATGATTTGATTTTTCGTGGGTAGCCGCTGCCATCTAAAGCTTCGTGGTGGCTGTAGGCGACATCTACCGCACCGTGATAAACATTTTTATGGGCCATTAATATATCTCTACCATGCTGGGCGTGAGATTTCATTACGTCGAACTCTTCAAGAGATAACTGGCTTTCCTTGTTAAGAATTTCATTGGGGGTACGCATTTTACCGACATCATGCAGCATGCCTGCCAGTCCCAGCTTATTGAGATCTTCCTCGCTGGCGCCGAGGTGGCGGCCAAAGGTGATTGCTAATAAACCCACGTTAAGCGAGTGCTCGGTAGTGTACTCGTCTTTTTTACGCATTTTCGCCATCCACATCATGGCGTCGGGATTACGTAATACGCTGGAGACACACTGGGAGACATTGGCTTTAACTTCTTGAATATTAATACCCTGGCCCAGTCGTACATCATCCATAAACGAGCGGGTTAGATTTTTGGCATTTTCATGGATAGAGGCAGCCCGGCCATATTCTTGTTTATTGGTAGAGGTGTTGGTGTAGGTTTTAACTTTTGCTTTCGGTTTATTCGACACTGACCGTTCTTCCGCGCCCAGCCAGGCATCTTCGCTACCTTCGATATAAACGAATTCACAGTGCTCAGCGATAGTATCAATTTCATCCAAACTGGTGATTTTAAAGCCTTGCAGAATAAAGGGGGTTTCTAACCAGGGACGATCCAGTTCACAGACGTACATACCCACTTTCAGGCCAGAGACCGGAATCGGGGTTTTGATATTTTCTTTGATAGTACGACCGGGTCGAACGATGGTTTTTTTCACAAGATCTAGATCATTCCATATGTACGTTAATATTCAACTTATCTATTAAATTCAATCTATTAACACATTCTAGTCAATGAACTCCAAGACGCATAGGTTATTTGTTCTAACCGGTATCGCAATGAGGAATTGTACCTATTTTAATCAACACCCAACTTGCCCATCCCGGCAAATCTCACTACTATTCGGCATCATTTTATAATTATAGATAGTCATTTTATGGATGCGATAACCCTGCTACACACGCGCAATTCTGCCCCAAGGCTTTGTGAGCCAGCACCTGAGGGGGCTGTTTTGGATGATATGTTGAAAGCGGCGTTTAGGGCTCCTGATCATTCCTGGCTTCGCCCTTGGCGATTTTTAACCATAGCAGGGGAACGTAGAACGGCTTTAGGCCAGTTATTTGTTGCGGGGGCTCAGCAGCGCCGACAGGATAATAATGAGTCTCCGATGGAGCAACAGGAGGCGGAGAAAGTGGCTGCGAAAGCTTTGCGTTCCCCGTTGATCATTGTGGTTGTTGCAAGTATCAAAGAGCATCCAAAAGTTCCTGCGATTGAACAGGTCATTTCAGCGGGTTGCGCTGCACATGGGATTTTACTAGCGGCTCATGCTCATGGGTTTGCCGGAGTATGGCGTACTGGAACCAATGCTTATGATGAAACGGTAAAGCAGGGGTTGGGTCTACAGGCTAATGAAGAGCTGGTTGGATTTTTATATTTAGGGTCTGTCGATGGTAATTATAAGCCGTTGCGTGAACTATCTGTTGATGACTTTTGTCAGCCATGGCAATAGCTTACAGAATCATGTCGTTAGCGTTTAACGGTTCTGTTTGCAAGCTTCCATACCAACCAGTGCTTGTTTGCGCTGTGCTCCCCAGCGGTAATTTCCTAGCGTTCCACTCGCTTGAATAACGCGATGGCATGGGATTAGCAGGGCAACTGTATTGCTGGCAATGGCACTGCCTACCGCTCGCGCTGCTAAGGGTTTATCGATGGCTTCAGCGATGCTTCTATAACTGCATAAGGCGCCTTCCGGTATGCGTATTAATGCTTCCCATACTTTAAATTGAAATTGGCTACCTTTAACCCAGAGTTTAAGTGGGCTAGATTTTTCGCTCTTTGAAAAACTCGTTTGAATGATGGCTTGGGTTAAATCCGGGCGATGATTGATGTTTGCCTGCGGCCATTCATGGTGCAGCTTATTAAGATGAAATTCAATGCTGCTATCTGGCATTATAAAGTCAAGGCGATGGATGCCGCGTTCAGTATTGGCGATAAAACAATCACCAAACGGGGTGGAATGAACACCACAATAAAAATCGACCCCTGCGCCGCCTGATTTAATCTGCCCTGGCGTTACCGCTTCCAATGTGACAAACAAATCATGGAGACGGCTACTGGATGATAGGCCGCTATCGTTACTGGCTTGTAATAAACTATCGCCATTTAACAGTCTTGTGCGGGCTTGCTCTTTAGTGAGACTTTGTAAAAATTGTTTGGGGCTGACTCCGGCCCATTGATTGAAAATTCGCTGGAAATGAAATTCGCTAACGGCACAGTGTTCAGCAATATTGGCAAGGCTGGGTTGCTCATGCCGGTTATGTTGGATAAAGGCCAGTGCTTTTTCAACGGTGTGATAATAGCGTTGCTCGGTCGTTTGTTTCATGGGCTCTACAGTAAAGGCTGGTTTAAAGCTTGGCTA
Source organism: Porticoccus sp. (assembly GCA_011049795.1). Next base: position 1,337 of record DRHD01000302.1, on the reverse strand, counting down.
GCCGAAACTTGCTAATTTATCTGAGTCCCCGCGTTTGATATGCTAGTGTTTGTGCTAACACGGTAGGGCGGATCGTGCTGATAGAGTAAAGACTGTTATCATTTATAAAAAAAGATGGGCGGGTTGCAATCGATTATGGCTTCAAATATTACGCAATTAAAAACAACGATATTTGCAACGCCCGGTGTGCGGACGATCTTTCGGTGGCTATCGATTGTGATTATGAAGTTAGTTGGTTGGCGGATAGTCGGAAAACAGCCTACCGATCCCAAATATATTCTTATTGCGGTACCGCATACCAGTAACTGGGATTTCCCTCTGTTCATACTGCTAGCGTTTATTTTACGCTTTGATGCTCATTGGATGGGTAAAGCGGCGCTATTCCCATTCCCTATTAAACGCCTGATGATCTGGTTGGGCGGTATTCCCATCGACCGCAGTAAAAAACATAATGTGGTTGAACAAATGGTGGACTATTTTGCCAGTGTTGATCAATTGACCGTTGTCATTCCGCCGGAAGGGACCCGCAGCAAGGTCGATCGCTGGAAGACCGGTTTTTACCATATAGCGCTACAGGCCAAGATACCCTTGATATTGGGTTTTGTTGATGGTGATACCAGGCAAATAGGTTTCGGCCCTAAATTTATGCCCACGGGCGATATGGATGCCGACTTGAAAGAGATCCAGGCTTTTTATGCGAATAAGCGAGGTATAAATGCCGATAATTTCTAAATGTTGCTATTGGTTTTTAAGTGCGTGGCTACATTTTCTCTGTTTGTAATTGTCAATGTACTCTGACTGCTTTAGCCATTGTTTAGCGTATAGTGTTTAGCGTATTCTGGCTGACTACTATAACGTCTTCACCCTTACCCACATTGTCATTTCCCCTGTATGGAGTTGTCATTGCTCGCGCTTACATTTTATCGACGCTGTTTGTTAACGGTTATCACCCTGTTTATTTTTCAGCCTGTTCAGGCTGATGTGGATCTTGATGCTGTCCGTGCTGTCACCAGTACGGTGAATACCGAATCTATCGTTCAGCAGGCCGCAGGCGATTGGCTCAGTTATGGAAAAAATTATAATGAACAGCGATACAGTGCTTTAGATAAAATTAATGATGGAAATGTCGATCAGCTGGGTTTAGCCTGGTTTTATGAAACCGACTATGGCCGAGGTTTAGAGGCAACTCCGCTGATCGTTGATGGCGTCATGTATGTCTCTGGTAGTTGGAGTACGGTCTATGCGCTGGATGCACGCAATGGCCAATTGCTCTGGAAATATGATCCGCAGGTTCCCAAGGAATGGGGGAAAATGGCTTGCTGTGGTGTGGTTAATCG
>DRHD01000301.1 GCA_011049795.1 Porticoccus sp. | reverse complement strand
GTTCTTCATCTCCCTCACAGAGGCGGGCAAGCAACCCCTTTTTGAGATCATTGTTACCCTCCGGGTCTTTTTTTTGGAGATAAATAAAATCGCTTTAACATCACCGATTAAGGACAATGATTGGCGTAGTGTACGTCAAGCAATACAGCAATTATCTCACTTGAGATTAGGCCCGGATTCCTCACCTACTTTTTCAAGCCTAACTTTGACGGGTCTTACCGACAACTCTTTGATTTATTCATCAAGTGGGACATTAACCTCTTTAGGTGCAGCTACTAATGGTCAGCTTGCTATTGGAAGTACAGGTGCTACTCCGGTTCTTGCAGGAATAACTGGTACAGCAAACCAAGTTACCGTGACCAACGCCCCTGGGTCCATTACTCTTTCTCTTCCTCAAGATATACATACAGGAGCATCTCCCACCTTTACGGGACTTACCTTGTCGAGCCTTACTGCAACTCGCTTGATGGCAACCGGGAGTAGTAAAGAAGCAGCGTCAGTCTCAGACCTTACCGCCTGGATTGCTGGAACTACAGATCATATCTCTGTCGCTGATGATAGTGACGGCACTGTAACACTCGACTTTGATACGAATACGCAAACGCTCTTAGGTTCGTTCAATGGAATATTCCTTGAGAAGTTAGACTTCACTGTCTCAGAAGCCGGGGGAACAGTCACAGGTTCGCTGGAACAAGATAGCGGCGGGGATTTGATTCAGAAATTTTCTGACGGGTACACGACGCTGGACTGTACCCCTGCCCTTACGATTGATTTAACTGCTTATGTAGGGACCGACGCAATACCTAAAGTGGTGTTCGTCTATATTCTCCAGTCAGCTAAGACTGTAATAGCTGCATCTAATTCCGATTGGCCTGCTACTGAACACTGTAAAGTTGCCAAACTCGCACTGAAGAGCGCCGTTACTACGGGGACTGACGGTGGAGCGTTGGGCAATCAGAACAAAAACGATTATGCGTCTGCCGTCAATGGACAGGGACATATCCTTCATATGGAGCATAGACTGCGGCAAGAACCGGCAGCATACGATTCTGGAGTTGCTCTAACACTAAAGAACGCTGCTGGGACAGCTTTGACCACAGGCAACTCATCTACTGCTGTTGAAATAGTCACCACAGAAGGAAAAGTTTTTCAACTCCACAGGCATACATTCCCCGCCTTCGATATGTATACAACGGCAACAGATGATGCCCATGTTGTCAACCAACCTACCGATGAAGGTGGGGCTTATGAAACAACAGCAGACCTCGTGGCTGATGTCACTCATTATGTAGATGGCACAGCCGCTGGTGTGGTCATTGGGGTCAATAAGTATTTTAATCTGGTGGTGTGGGGTATCCAAAATCGTATGGGGGAAGCCTCTCACGTAATGATAAATCTCCCAACAGGACAATACACTACATCCAGCAATGCTGTAGCCGATGTTGATGGCAACTCTATTTTTGAAATTCCCTCAGCGTTCAAAGGAACTGGTTTTCTGATCGCTCGATTAACTTTCAGATTGATCGCCGGTTCACAATGGACCTATATTGCTCAAGAAGATTTACGGGGCAAGTTCCCAGACATTATTGCCGGTGTTGGGATCACGACTACAGACCATGCCCTGCTTGCCAACCTGATTGCACCTGCTGACGACCACACACAGTATCTTCTTGCTGATGGCACACGGGCCTTGGCCGGGGCTTGGGACATGGGTAGTCAGGTTTTAACCAATGTCAACATAGATACTGGTAATATTAATGTTGCAGTTGTGAATACCGAGTGGGACACGGCTTTTGCTCATGTTAGTAACGACGGAAGCGATCACTCCTTCATAGATCAGTCCGTTCTTGTTGCAGCATCGCCGACTTTTGTAGGAATGACCCTTAGTGGAGATTTATCTCTGGGATTTGGAGACTTGGTATCTGAGCAGAACCCTGATGTTGTTAATGCAATTAGAATGAAATCAACTGCTTCTGACGTAGATGTTGTTCTTGGGGATGGGACAGGTTACTTTTCTGTTTGGAACGCAGTAGATGATACCGCTGTTTTTTATGTTAATAACGTTGGAGACACAGACATAGCAAGAAATTTAACTGTGGTTGGGACAGTAAATATTACTACAGTTGCAGCAGAAGGTAGTGATGTTGATAAGTTTCTTGTTGATTCTTCGGGCTTAGTTAAATACCGCACAGGAACTCAAGTGCTTTCAGATATAGGGGGTGCTGTAGCAGACGACACTGCATACAACGCTACGTCATGGAACGCAAACACTGACGCCGCTACCAAGAATGCTATCCGGGATAAAGTGGAAACGATGGACACCGCCATCGGATCGAACACCACTGCCATAGGACTGAATACAACTCATAGAGGACTAACCTCTGGTAATCCCCATGTTGTTACACCGACAGAATTATCTTTAGTTATTGGCACAGATGTGTTGGCAGAGCAAACAATAGGAATTGCAGATAACAATCTTCTTGAAGTGGATGATACCGACGCTGCCGACAATGACTTTGCCAAGTTCACGGCTGC
>DRHD01000300.1 GCA_011049795.1 Porticoccus sp. | reverse complement strand
TCTGAGTTCACTCCTTAGCGCAGTCGTCAGCAGTCAAACAGCTTATGCCGGTGAAGGACTCAGCTTAAAGTACAGCAAGTCGATTAAAATCATGAACTTCAGTAAAAACCTTAAAGTACGTGGTTTTAAAATTGGTAAAGGCATCTACTTTGGCCAAGCTAAAGTGGCTGGCAAATATGGCTTAGGTTTTGTGGTCGATAAACAGACTTATTCCTGGGGCGTCAATAATCGTGGTATCTCCATTGCCAAACGTTTTTAACGGTGACATAACATTCAATTTCTGCTTTTGCTCTCCCTCGAGTAAAAGACCGCCGCCTCTCTGAGGCGGTTTTTTCATCTACAGAACCTTTTATCTACAGAACCCTTTATCTAAAGAACCCTTTATCTAAAGAACATAGGCGCGACAACAAAGGGCGCTGCTCCAGGCAGAGCTATATCAAAAATCCATTTGTGCTCCAATGACAAACTTTCTGCCGCGAGTACCCTTACCATTCTCCACAGAATTAATATCCCCCTTAACATCAGCATTATCAAACATATCCATAACATTCATATACAGCTCCAACTGTTTTGCGTCCATTTTTGTTTTCCAGCTGAGATGAAAATCAGTTCTCATTAATGAAGGTAAATCTTCATTGGTATAGGCAGGTGAAAAATCACCCTCATCGGTCTTCATATCGCGTAGGTACATATTATTTAGACCAGCGCTGATATTATCCGGGAATTGATAGCGCACCCCCAGATTAACGATGATACTCGGATAAGCGGTGATATCGTCATCATCAGGCTCTGTTCTTTCAGTATCATTATGGGCAAGGTTGCCATCAAAACTCCATTGTCGGTATTGATAACTACCCTCCAGTTCGACGCCTTTGGATTTGATGGTGCCAACATTATCCCATTTAACAAAATAGGGCGGGAAAGGTTGACTGGGGTCACCGAAGCCTATTTCTTTGGTGATTTCCGAATGATAAAGCGCGATACTATATCGCCAACTCGGCGCCATTTTCTGCCAGATCAACTCATAAGTATCGACTTCCTCCGGCTTCAATTCGCCACCACCGCCTTCAACAAACAGGTTATTGGTTTTTTCAAGAACCGAGGGAGACCTGAAAGCATTACCGTACAATAATTTTAACGCGCTACTGGTATTTGGGTGATAAATAAGAGCCAGACGCGGCGCAAAGTAGTCACCAAAATCGGTATAGTGATCGAATCTACCGCCAATAATAACCTGTAATAAGTCGTCAAATAATCGTGCGTCCAACTGGCCCATAAAACCGTGCATTTCCCGCTGTTCATTTTCAACCGGGTCGGGCATTGCCAGAAACTGGTCAACTTCCATCAGATCATAGTTATAACCTACAACAACCTGAATCCGACTATCCGCAAACGGACGTTTAAAACGAAGGTTCAACCCCTGCCGGTTATTCTCAATTTGAAAGACCAGTGAAGTGGCGTCAACTGGCTCGCCAGCAGTATCCCCCCAACGACCGATAAACGTATCCTCAACATGAAACAGGGTTGAATCTAGTTGCCAGTTGTTACCTAAATCCAGAGAGTTCGAAAGCTTTAATGCTTTCATTCTACCCGCACCATTCGAATGGAGACCATTGGCAACAAGGGGAGATACTTCACCGATGGTAAAGCCATCATCCGCATGATGTTCGGAGAAATAAAATGACATTTCAGTATCATCTATTTTAAGCTTATTAGTGGCGGTAAAATTCTTATACTTATTAGCAATCTCATCATCCACTAATTGCCCATCAACACTTGAATGAAAACTGGCGGCAACTTCCTCATCATCAGTGCCGCTTGAGGTATAAGCACCGGTGAAACTGATATTATCTGTCAGCGTTTGGCGAAAGCGAACCGTGCTATTCCAGTAACCAAACGCACCTCCCTCAGCCCAACCTTGAATAGTATCCTGGTCACTGGACCAGGAATTTAAAGACACGACACCGTTAAATGCATCAGCACCATACAATGCAGAACCCGGACCACGAATCACTTCCATAGACTGTAAATTTCCCAGCGCAAAATTAACCGTGCCATAGGTCGAGGATGAACTGGCGTAGTTATTAAGTGGTACACCATCAATTAACACCAAAAAACTATTGTATTGCTCGCCACCAATAAAGCCCCGAAAAGTGGGCACCGACTGCCCATACATATAATCCACCACATACACACCGGGTACATGCTCAATAGCATCGAAGGTTTTTTCTGCTCCTTGCCGGCGCCACATTTTCTCAGTGACTTTTGAAACCGATGAACCCACGTAAAGTTCGTCTTCCTCAAATAATGAGGCCACTGAGGACACACGGATATTAAGTAACTCCTCCAGCGGCCGATCAATAAAATCATCTAGGGGTTCGTCAGTTTCTGCTCTACTAGTAAGCGATACAAAAGCCACCAGCAAACAAGATAATATTAAGGGGGTTTTGTGGTGAGTCATTTCTATTTACTCGCTATCTTTAATAATGGTCGACAGAGAAAGTAGCTGGGAATTAACAATAAAGTTGCTGGATTTTATTGCTGGCAAATAGATGATAAGTGCAATTTTCTGCTCTTCTATAGACATCTCAATCATGCCTTTGCGCTGGGCAAAATTATTGATATCGCTGACGGTGAGTATTGGCCGTGAATCAACCCAGTCTAAAATAGCAGCCAATCGACCTTCTTCCGAACGACTGACAAAAAGAATATGACATTGTACAGAGCGCTGACTAATGGTCTGCATTTGCACCACCTGTAGCTGGCGCTGCCTAACCCGCTTATTATTGAGGGCCGTCACAACGTCATTCGAAAATGGGGAATCACCCAGCAGGCATAATACCAATGGAGCATCGTCACTCGGAAAAACATCTGAAGGCCATTGAATAAATTTGCCTAGATGACGTAAATATCCCGCCTTGATTTGATATTCTTCAGCAAACTCTGGCTGCGCATTCACAGCCATAGAAAAGACAGCCTGCATGATCAACAGGCTAATAAATAGAATAGTTTTATAACCGTCCCACATACAATTGGTACTATGGTTATTACTGAGTTTCTCCTTACTAACTAACAAGATAAGGATGACTCTAGTATCTATAGTCCATCAATAGATTAGATGCAATCTCTGCTAACCAGCAGATAATCTACAGATCACCGCAGCCCAATCAGACTTATAGCGGTTTTGATATCAATTTCTACCCATAACAACTTTCACCCATAAGAACTATGACTCTATTATCAGCAGATGCCTGCTTAGGAAGAAAAACTCTCTAGCCCCATAAAATTTCCATTAATTGCCTAAAAGTCGTTAAACCTGACTGGAAAAAATTTACCGCTCTGGTACATTCACCCTACCAAAATAAAAGCCTCGGGATTTTAGCTTATGCCAGCCAAACAAAATATCGATCGTCGCCAATTTATCCAGCACAGCACAACCGCAGTCTTAGCT
>DRHD01000299.1 GCA_011049795.1 Porticoccus sp. | reverse complement strand
GACCAAAGGTTCCTTGAGTCTGCTGGCCGGTCGCATCGACTGCCCATATAGAGCCTGAAGCAACAGCGGTCAGGATAACGCCATCAGTGCCGGTGTCTGTGATTATTCCGGTTGAATCCGTCTTTATCGCATCGATATGTTCAGCCAACGATGCGCCAGTCGCTTTATGATCGTCAACCGACTCTTGCAACACCGCGTCCGCTATTGCAGCGGCTGTCGGTCCTGTAGCTGCGCTGCCGGTAAAGACACGAATCTCATCGGTTGCCGCAATCGTGAATGCGCAAGCGCCGCCATTCCAGGTAACAGTAAATGTCGTAGTCCCGGTTGCAAAGTCATCGACTATGCCCGAGCATTCACCAGTGCCCGCAGTGACATCCAGAACAGTGATCGCATCGCCGTTATATGAATTGTCGGCACCAGCACCAGCTGTACCGACAAATACTTCGTTAGAAGTGACACTGGCAACTGTAGTACCTAACTTTAACCCGGTGTCGCGACTGGTAAGTTGTGCCGTGGTGCCATATTTTCGGTCGTACTCGTCGGCTCCGAGGACGTTACATTTCTCGAAAACCGGGACGATTGCAATGCCGCCGACAGCATCATCGGTTGCGATCAGCAACGTGCCTTCGGTGTTGGTGTCAGTCGTATTTAGCGGGCAGGTCTGATAGCCGTTCTCGCGCTGTGTGCAGCCAGTAGCATCATTCTTTTGTGCGAAAATGGTGCCGCCTTCCTTCCACAGCCTAACGTCTGCTTGAGCGACCGTCACGGTTTCAGCAGTAATGCCGTCTGTCGAATCAAGCATCGGCCCCAGAAGATACGTGGCCGCCGTGTCAGCCTTGAAGTCGCAGTCAGCGAAGGCCGGAATTGTCAGTAATAATGCCAAGAAAAAAATGAATCGTTTCATGCCTTACGCCTCCGCGTGTGCGAGCCTGTGACTGGAATAATGCCTGTACCACCAATGCCAAAGGTCTCAGTGTCATGATCTGTAATCTGCTGCGCCGTTGCAACTGATGTGAGCAACACAATATGTCGAATGTACAAATTGTTATCGTCGCCTGTACCCTCCGATCCGATATACAAATTACCTGTTCCGTCAAACATAAAGCCGTGGCCGGTCGGAGAGTTATCAGTTGAATTTGTGGTATCGTTTTTGTAAACGGTAACAGCCATTGCGGCGGCACCATCACCATCAAGGGTAACTGTAAAGTTAGCCCAAGTATCTAAAACCAAGTTGCCGGTAGCAGTCCCCGAAAGATTTGTATTGCCTATTCCGTCCTCGCTGACTTGCGCTGTAACCCGCCCATTACTTTGTGATTTAATATGCCAAGACCGCTGACTCCCAGTCGTCAGATATTTATCAATGAACGGCATGTCGGCGGGAATGGCTGTCGTAAATCTGGCACGGAACATGATGCTTAGATCATTGCCGTGCATTGCAAGATCACCGCAATTTACCCTATCGCCCGCTGCCGTTAATTGCAGACACGCCTCGCCGCCAATCGTGTTCCAAGTGGCCGTTCCTTCCAGCGTCCCGTCATTCCCGTTTATCGTAGAATCTGCCATTGTGCCGCCGGCAGCGTCGTCACACAGCCACAGGGCTACTGCATCATCGACTAGCGCCGCATGCGCCTTCCTCGGCAGCATGGCGAGCGCAGAGACCGCAGCAGCGCCTTTAATGAAACCTCGACGGGTAAGCTCTGGGAGCCCTTCTGGCGTCCGTAGGCGCTGTACGGCCTTGCCAATGCCATGCGGTGAGATTATTTCACCGTAGGAGCCAACTGTTAATAGCGGCAGTTTTTGTCCGACTGAGTTTCCCAAAAACAGCTGCATCACGGCACCGTAGGCGCTGTATCACGAGTGAGGAAGCCACTGGTAATCGTCACAGTTGCCCTGCCTGTTTTACGAAAACGATCAAACTTGAAGTCCTGAGAGGCTGGCACCGTATTATCGTCAATATCCGGGGCGCCAGTACAGGTAATGCCCGCTTCATTTTCTACCAGGGCTTTTCCATCCTGTGCAGAGCCAGTTGCTCCAACGCCAAAATAATAATTATCGCCACAAGTTGTGGTTGTCAAGTTCCCGCCATTCAACGTATGTATTTCACAGCCATTGACAATGGTGTTCAGCGTCATTGTTTCAACTTTGGAAGCAGCATGCTTCAACCAAGCTGGCACAACCGGCCCAGGCAAAATCGAACAACCAGCGTCAGTTGAAAAAATATGATTACCGTCAAATGTTATGCCAACCGATCCGATATCGTTATCGGGAGAAAAAACACCTTTGGTGCCTTCGTCTTGAATCGCAACATTAAACCATGCGTTTCGGTCAATCTTGACGTCACGAAAGTTGTCCTCCGTTCCTATTCCAGCAACAGTATCGTAAAAAATGTTGCCGTAGATATACGCCCAACTCGATTGATCCCTTTGATGAAAGAACCCCGTACCAGTAGAGCTTAGATTGTCAAAGGCGACCGAGGCAGTCTTGCGGGTGCCGTGACAAATGTTATAGGCAATGATCGCCTTTTCGGCTTCAGTCGGAGCATCACCGCGTGGCAGTATCATTTTCGTGTCGATGCAGTTCTCAGCGCCCATGAAGTCGCCGCCAGTGTTGTAAGTGCCATCAACCAGCGTGTAGCGGGTATCGGTGAAATAAAGCTCGTTGCCGATTATCCGCAAGCCAGCGAAAGTGGTTCCGGCCTTGAGCGCTACCCCCTGAGCTGTGCCTGGATGCAATTGGATAATATCGCCGGGAGCATTACACATCTCATTCGAGATAATCGCCAGATTCAGCGCCCCCTGAAGCGTCACATTGGCCTGATCGTTGCCTGCTGTAACAAATAAAACGTGCCGCTCAGTGCCGCCCGTTCCTATCAATTCGCCCTCGCAAATCACATTGTCTTGGATTAGACCGTTATCAGAGCCTCGGCCCCACGAAACAAGATTGCGCCCGCCGTCGTGAATGTAGTTTGCGACGAGGCTGAAATTGTCAGAGTCCTGGGTAATGGTGACGAGATTGACTGCCGCGCCGGCATTGGTAATTTCCATGCCCATAATCGCGAAGTTGTCAATAAAGTCGCCATCGACGGTTTCGATCTTGCAGCGGTTTCCGGCTGTCTCAGCCCACGGCGTCAATCCCTGAGTGCACCATAGGATGTTGGGGTTCGCAGCCGAGGCGCCAGAGTCCCCGGCATCGAGTACCAGTTCGCCGCCACCAGTATAATCACCGGGATCGAGGCAAACGACATCGTTGCCACCAAACGACGCCAGCACGGTTGCCCAGTTGGTGTACGTGCCGGTCGTGTAGGTAACGTCGCAGACCGGCTCTTCGTCCGGGCTCAGTGGCCCAATGTCCTGCCGATAAAATCCCTCAAGGTCCGACTGTATCGCCCAACCAAGATCACCTGTCGTCGCATTGGCCGGTACGTGCAGCAGACAAAGAGCAAGCGGGACAAGGAATGAGAATAACTTGCGCATCAAAACGCCTGCCAAGCAGTCACCGGAGCAGCCGCGTATCCGTTAATAGTCGAATACACGCGCCATTCAGGGTTGGTTGCTGCGCCGATTCCAGGAACGGTCGTGAAGTTGTATGTCAGGGTGCCCACCGCAATAGCGGCATCAAGATATACCGTCGGCGGCGCAGCATTAAATCGCACCACAACAATCCAGCCATCAACAGCCAATCCAGTCTCAGGATCGGTTGCAACCGCGTTCGTCCACGTTCTGATAAATGATGGCGGTTCAGTCGTTACCGGCGTGGAATTCTTAGTACCTGGATAGGACTGAGCTAAAACTAATGCAAACGGCACGAGAAATACCGCAAGCGTTAGCAGGATGCGTGACTTCATGCGTTGTTCCCATTCTTGGCTTTTTGCCAGTCAGTCCATGATTGCCCACCAAGATATGCCGCATAGGCACCTGAAATCATCATGGAGAAAATTGGATAAATCTCTGGTTTCGCAAAAAATAGCCCGACGAATATCAGGCCAGAAGACCAGAGAAAGCCAGTAAATCGTTTTTGAAGCCGCTTTTCTCTCAGAGTTGTCATTAGATCACCCAAGCATCAATAGCTGTAGTACCATCCCCACCAACTACTTCAATTCTATGATATCTAGCTCTGTGTTCAACATTTATAGCTTTAGCGGCTGTTATAGCATCAGCCCCAGAAACATCAAAAAAGGTAACATTATCTAACGAAATTTGGTATTTAACTGTAGCACCACCAAACGTACCACCAATAAGGAGAGTACGCAAATGACTCTCATGTATATGAGCAAACCTAGATATCTCTACTCCAGTACTAGTACTCGACTGTGCCTGAGCGGATGCAATTTGCTGTTTATCGGTCATTCCTGTCTCCTACATTAATTTGAACATTAAGGTTTTCTGTAGAAACACCCTTGAAAATTCGATCTACTATATCCTCAACACTTTCAGCACTTGATTCTTCCGCACCAATAGTATCCTTAAGTTTTGCATACTTATCAACAGCAGATAACTTCTCTCTCATAGTTCCATCATTCAAACCATCTCGAACTACACCTATAGCTTTACCAGCGAGAGCATCTAGTTCTTGCTGTCGATCAGTAAAAATCCGACCAGTTAATTGCTTAACCATCGG
>DRHD01000298.1 GCA_011049795.1 Porticoccus sp. | reverse complement strand
TTCCACTTCAATGCCAGCGCTTTTCAGCTTGAGCATTTCTTCCCCGCCGCGACCAAAGACAAATGAGTCGCCCCCTTTTAGGCGACAGATATTCAATCCTTGCAGTGCTTTCGACACGAGCAAGTCGTTTAGCGTCTCCTGAGGAATACTATGATTACTTTTTTGTTTTCCCACATACATAACAGGTGTTTTAGTGGGAAATAATGCCAAAATTTCTTGACTGACAAGGCTGTCATAAAGAATAAAATCAGAATTTTTAATAATTTTTAACGCCTTTATAGTCAGTAATTCTGGATCACCTGGTCCAGCACCAACCAGTGTCACTCGACCAGGTTTTGGTGCATTCGGGTGTGTGGTTAGTTGCTCTACTGTCATGGTGGCTCTTTTGATATAAAGGAAATTCAGTGTCTTCCCTATGGTTACTGCAAAGAGGATGCCAGTTTTGTTTATCTGAAAAAATAACCATTTAATACATATAGTTAAGGTCTATATATGGATATGTTGTGTTTAAAAATAGCGTCTTTTAAGCACAATTTAGGCGCGAGTTTCAAAATAGTGCGCTCGAAAACAGTGCAAAACTGCTTAAGTTGGTGCAGATCGGGGCGGATCAAATGAAGTAATGAAAAAAATATTGGTGATAGATTAATTTTAATTAGTTGTTTTTAATGAAAAATATTATTTTTATCGGAGTAATTTAAAAAATTGGCTTGGTTTTTGCTCATGTATTGATGTAAATCATTATTTGATATTTTTTTACAACGTCCATGATTAGGTGTGAATGACTCCGATGTTATTTGGTAGAAAGAAACGAAAGCCGATAATTATCCCTAAAAAAGAGGTTGTTGAGTGGAAATATTCCACCTGTAACTACTGCTCTACGGGTTGCTCTATTGAACTTGGTTTAAATGACCAAGGCAAGGTGGTGACCAGTCGAGGGCATGCCGGTGCCGATGTGAATCGGGGGAAACTCTGTATTAAAGGTATTCTGGAGCATGATCTATTTGATTCAGCCGGGCGTGGAACTGAACCACTGATTCGCAGTAAACCTTATGAAGATTTTGAGGTGACTAGCTGGGATCAGGCGTTAGATGTCACCGCAGAAAAAATCAAAGACATTCAAAACAAATACGGCCGCGATTCCTTTGCCATTGTTTCCACTGGCCAGTTGATGACCGAAGAGTTTTATACCCTGGGGAAACTGGCGAGAGGGTGTATAGGTACTAATAATTACGATGGTAATACCACGCTTTGTATGGCGTCGGCGGTATCGGGTTACAAGCGTTCCTTCGGTTCTGATGGACCTCCTGGCTGCTACGATGATTTTGAACATACCGAATGTTTTATGGCATTTGGCTCCAATCTGCCGGAGCAACACCCCATTATTTACTGGCGCCTTAAAGAGGCGCTGGAAAAGAGGAAGTTCCCCCTTATTGTGGTTGATCCTCGGGTAACTATGCTGGCCCAGTTTGCTGATATCCATCTACCCATTACTCCGGGTACGGACTGTGTACTGATCAATTCGATGTTGCATGTGATCTTTTCTGAAGGATTGCAGGACCAGGCCTATATTGATGCCCACACCAATGGTTCGGATGAACTGATTAAATTGGTTTTATCCGATACCTATAACCCAAAAGTGGCGCAGCATGTATGCGGTATTGATGAAGACCGCATTCGCACCGTAGCGAGGCTCTACGCCCGTGCAGGCAGTGCCATGTCGATCTGGACCATGGGTATTAACCAGAGCACTCATGGCTCTGATGGTGTGGCCAATATCAATAACCTTAATTTGGTGACAGGCAATATTGGCAAGCCGGGGGGCACCAGCCTCTCTATTACTGGGCAATGCAATGCCATGGGTACACGGGAATGGTCATCTTGCTCGGGCTTGCCGGGTTATCGTTACCTCGAAAATGAAAAAGACCGTGAATACATTGCCGATTTTTGGGGTATTGATCCCGAGTTTTTTCCCAAGCAACGAGGCTTGTCTGAAACTGATATTTTCCCCGCTATTGAGACGGGTGAAATAAAAGGTCTATGGTTGGTCGCTACCAATCCCATGACATCCATGGCCGATACCGCACGCATTAGAAAGATGATGGAAAAGCTGGAGTTTCTAGTGGTTCAGGATTGTTATGAGGATGTTGAGACCAATCAATATGCCCATGTATTTTTGCCAGCAGGTGTGTGGGCAGAGAAGGAGGGGTGTCACACCAATACTGAACGCAGAGTGAATCTTACCCGCAAAGCGATTCCTGAGTATGCCAATTCAAAATCTGATTTATGGATTTTCAACCAACTCTCCAAACGCTTTGATCATGGTAGTGTTATCGACTTTCCTGATTCGGCAGAAGATGTTTTTGAGGAGATGAAGGTACTGTCAGTGGGTGAGGGTCGGACCCTGGATATTTCTGGCATGAGTTACGACAAAATAGAGCAGGCCAGGGGTATTCAGTGGCCCTACACGCAAGCAGATGCTGAGCGTGACCAAAAAGAGAAGCCTAAAGGTGCTGCTCGGTTGTACACCGATGGTCAGTTTCAGACTGCCGATGGTAGGGCTAATTTGATCAGTGTAAATTTTATCAATAACAACGAGCAACCCTGTCAGGACTTTCCCTTCTGGTTGAACAGTGGCCGTGTGGTTGAGCATTTTCATACCCGTACTCGGACGGGGAAATTGGGGAACTGTAACAAATTCAGTCCCACAGCCTATATGGAAATGAACCCGGATGCTGCCGCCGAACAGGGTATTGAACACCAGCAATACGTACGACTGGTTTCACGCCGCAGTGATGCGGTGGTGATGGTGCAACTGACCCATCGAGTGCCCAAAAACATGGTGTTTATTCCATTCCATTACCACGATTGCGTCAACCGCCTAACCCTGGGTTTACTGGATCCCCATTCCAGGCAACCGGCGTTCAAGCAGTGCTCGGTACGTATCGAACCCGTGGATCAGCAAGAAGCCGCCGAGCTGAATGTTAAACGGCGAGCGTTTTAAATGAATATGGGGGGATGGTTATGAATCAGTTAATTGAAGAGTTGGCCTCGGATAAATCTAATTCTGATGGTGTGGTAGTAGAAACACCTAAAGCGGATGGCAGTACTCTGTGGGAAATGCGAACTGAAGAGCAACCCTATGCCTTTTTGTCCGATAAAAAAATTGACGACGAAAACCGTTATGGACAGAAAATTGATTTGGTGGATTTGACCGGGCTTCCTGAAGATCGCTCGATGTTTATCAATGAAAACCCTGAAGTAGGTTGTAACCCTAACCGCAATAAACAGCATGGATTCTTTTTTACGGCGGATAACTGCATTGGTTGTCACGCCTGTGAGGCAGCCTGTAGCGAGAAGAATGAAACTCCGGCCCACATCTCCTTTCGCTCGGTGGGTTATGTGGAGGGTGGTAGCTACCCGGATTACAAGCGCATGAATATTTCCATGGCTTGTAACCATTGTGATGACCCTGTCTGTTTGAAAGGATGCCCTACGGGAGCGTATACCAAGCACGCTGAATTTGGCGCGGTGTTACAAGACCCCGATACCTGCTTCGGCTGTGGTTATTGCACTTGGGTATGTCCCTACAATGCCCCTCAACTGGATCCAATTCAGGGGGAGGTGTCCAAATGCAATATGTGTGTGGATCGGCTGGAAATTGGCTTAAAGCCTGCCTGTGTTTCAGCCTGTGTGGGTAACGCCCTCGATTTTGGCGTGATTGAGAATATCCCGGAAAATCGCGATCAGGCTAAAACTACGATACCGGGCTTCCCCGATCCAGACATTACCCACCCAAATATCCGTTTCCAGCAAATCACCGAAATGCCGGAAGAAATGAAGCGTACGGACTCCATGCCGGTGAAGTATCAGAAGGATGAAAAAGGTAGCTATAAAACGGTAGTTGACCAGAAGGAAGGTCGAACCCGTTACTGGAATCTTGGTCGTCTTAGCTCGCGAGAAAACCCATTGGTACTGTTTACGTTGACGGCTCAGGCATCTATTGGCGCTTTTGCGTTACCGTTTATTGGTAGCCAATTCGGGGTGGAAAGCCTGGTCGCATTTCGTGAAACAGTAGCCTACGTCCCGTTGGCTATTTTGAGCTTTTTCATCGTGGCTTTTGGACTGTTTATGTCCAGTATGCACCTGGGTAAACCTAAGCTTTTTTATCGTGGTTTTAATAACTGGAGGCATTCACCCGTTTGCCGTGAAGGATTGGGTATCGCCGCCTTTATGGGTGCATTGGGACTGCATGTGTTGTTTTCCCTGCCAGCAAATAGCTTGTTTCAATCATTGGATGCAGCGTTGTTCGGTGGCTCTATGACGGAAATACTCTCGCCCGGCGTGATGACCAACCTTGCCAATGTATTTGGTTGGCTAGCGCTACCTTCCGCATTAGCCGGCCTGTACTATATGAATCGGTGCTACCGTATCAGGGCGCGCCCATTCTGGGATCATTGGCAAGTGGTCACCAGTTTCTTTGGCAATATGCTCAGCCTCGGTGCTTTGGTCAGTGGTGTCGTCATTGTTTCCACACTGGCATTGATGGAAACAGCTTACAGCTCGGCCATGATGGGAGCGGGTATATTGATGCTCATTGGTGTGTCTGCCGAGAGTATTGGTTTGATAGCCCATGCCAGGGCCATGAACAGTGCCACCCACGAGGGGGCTGCTTCACACTTTGTTCAGTGCACCACCTTCGGTAAAACATACGATTGTCGCAATGCATTGCTGGGTGTGAACTTACTGTTGATGATGGGATTGCTGGCGTTTGCCGGTGATGGTTCGTTGGCTTTGGCTGGTTGGTCATTTGCCGGGTTGCTCTTGTTGGCTACCAGTATTGTCGGTCGAGCCCTGTTTTATGTGTTGGTGATTCCCACCACCATGCCCGGTGCGTTCTTCTGGAAGAATAAAGGGTTTGAGCAACATGCTCGGGATATCGGTTTGGCAGAAATGCCTCAAGTGGGTGTTATCCCCAACGCTCACTAATTGTCCGTGTTGCTTTGCAAGTAGGGTCAGTTTGTAATACTGGCACCTTATCTAAAATGTCCCCTATGACTGCATCCCCTATAGCGGGAAGATCCGCAGCTATGGGGGATATCTCTAAAAATGCTTTCTTGGTTCTAAGCGACAGCTAAAGAAGCTTACTGTTTTAGATCAAGCCGTAGAGCTTCACAAAAATTTAATATCGCGCACTTAAAATAGTGATCATCTACAATTCATTGGAAAATGATAAGGGCACGGTTATGGCAGTAGTTTATTCGACACCTCAAGAGGCAGTTGCACATATCAAATCGGGTGACCGGGTTTGGTGCCACTCCATGGCTGCGACCCCTTATAGAATGTTGGAAGCGCTGGCCGAACATGCCATAGAACTGGAAAATGTTGAATTATTACAACTCCACCTTGAGCACGCTGAGGCTGTTTGCCATCCACGCTTAGAAGGACATTTACGTAATCGCTGTTACTTTGTTGGCCACAGTACCCGGAAACTGGTTAATGAAGGCAAGGCTGACTACGTTCCCGTCTTTCTATCGGAAATCCCGAAACTACTTCGTAGCGGTATGCAGCCCATTGACGTTGCCTTAATTCAGGTTTCCCCTCCTGACCAACACGGCAACTGTTCTCTGGGTGTCTCCGTGGAGGCAACCTTGGCTGCCTGTGGTGTGGCAAAAATAATCATTGCTCAGATTAATCAAAATATGCCCAGAACCCATGGCGATGCCTCCATTCCCATGAGAAGGATTGATTACGCCGTTGAAATTGACAGTGAAATTCCGAATTTTGAACCGACTACACCCTCAGCAGTGCATGCCAAAATAGGTAGCCATGTGGCGGAACTGATCCGAGATGGAGACTGCTTGCAAATGGGGATTGGGAGTATCCCTGATGCTGTGCTTTTGAATCTTACTGGGCATCAACACCTTGGTATACACACAGAAATGTTTTCCAGTGGGGTGCCGGCGTTGGTTGAATCTGGCGTTATTGATAATACTCGAAAAGTAGTACACCGGGGTAAGATCGTTACAGGTTTTGTGCAGGGCTCAAAGGCGTTATATGATTTTGTAGATGATAATTCTGAGGTGGCATTTCTCGATATCGAATACGTTAACAACCCGGCGGTAATTCGTAAAAATCCGCAAGTAGTCTCTATCAATAGCGCAATTCAGATTGATCTTACTGGTCAAGTTTGTGCCGACTCTATTGGCGACAAAGTCTATTCCGGTTTTGGTGGTCAGGTAGATTTTGTGACCGGCTCCCAGTTATCAGATGGGGGGCGCTCAATCATTGCACTTCCTTCAACGGCGTTGTCTGGCCAATGCTCGCGAATTGTGCCACATCTAACCCAAGGTGCAGGGGTCGTTACCTCCCGTGCACAAGTAGGTTATGTGGTCACTGAATACGGCGTGGCGTACCTGCATGGTTTGAGCCTTTGTGAACGGAGGGAGCGATTAATTGAAATCGCCCACCCGGATTTTAGGGCTGAACTTCAGAATATGGCGAGGGTGTAACCATCATAGGTTCGTACACTATAGGTTCGCACACTTGGCCGTAGGGTGTATTGCCTGCCTTGATACCTCCTACCTCTTACCTCAGACAGATCAAAATAAGTCTGCATGAAATACCTGGGCTCCTAGCTGTATAATGGCGTCCTTTTTGCCGTGCAATTTATGGGAAACAATGCCTGGCAAGCAAACCTCACCAGTATATGTAGTGATAAAGCAGGAAACAAAAGTAATGGCTGACGCCAATTTTATTAATGAAGTCAATAAGAGACGTACCTTCGCTATCATCTCTCACCCAGATGCGGGTAAAACCACTATCACTGAAAAGTTGCTGTTATTCGGCAACCTTATCCAGGTGGCTGGGACGGTAAAGGGCAAAAAAAGTGATCGGCATGCAACCTCTGATTGGATGCAGATGGAGAAGGAGCGTGGTATTTCCGTCACTTCCTCCGTCATGCAGTTTCCCTATAAAGACCGAACAGTTAATTTGCTTGATACTCCAGGACACGAGGATTTTTCCGAGGATACCTATCGAACACTCACGGCCGTAGATTCTGCTCTTATGGTGATTGATGGGGCCAAGGGCGTGGAAAAGCGCACTATCAAGCTGATGGAAGTGTGCCGATTACGGGATACCCCAATTATCTCCTTTGTGAATAAGATGGACCGGGACATTCGCGACCCTGTGGAGCTTCTGGATGAGATTGAAGCGGTACTAAAAATTGCTGGGGCGCCGATCAACTGGCCAATTGGCAGCGGAAAAGAGTTCAAGGGCGTTTACAACCTCTACACCGATACCATCCATGTTTTTCAGCAGGGGCAAGGTCATACCATTCCTGAAGATATTCAGATCAAAGGCCTGGATTCCGATGAAGCCACAGAACTTTTGGGTTACTACGTCGATGAGATTCGTGAAGAAATTGAGCTAGTGCGTGGTGCAACCAATGAATTTGATCTGGAGATGTTTCTGGCGGGTCAGCTAACACCTGTATTTTTTGGTACAGCACTGTCTAATTTCGGTGTACGTGAAATGCTGGATCACTTTGTAGACTGGGCGCCAGCACCGCAGCCGCGAGTCACAATTGAGCGTGAAGTCGTCGCCAGCGAGGAGCAGTTTTCCGGGTTTGTGTTCAAAATTCAGGCCAATATGGACCCAAAACACCGGGATCGTATTGCCTTTATGCGCGTCTGTTCAGGGAAATATACCAAAGGTATGAAAATGCACCATGTACGGCAGGGTAAGGATGTACGTATTGCCGATGCAGTGGGCTTTAAAGCAGGTGAAAGGATTGCCGTGGACGAAGCCGTAGCCGGTGACATCATTGGATTGCATAACCACGGAACGATTCAAATTGGCGACACCTTTACCGGTGGTGAGAAATTAAAATTTACTGGGATTCCGCATTTTGCCCCAGAGCTTTTTCGACGCATCCGACTGCGTGATCCACTAAAAATGAAGCAATTACAGAAAGGCATCCAGCAGCTTTCAGAAGAGGGTAGTACTCAAGTATTTTTCCCTCTCAATAATAATGACATTATTGTCGGCGCGGTAGGGCCGCTGCAGTTTGAGGTAGTGGCCTATCGACTCAAGGATGAGTATGGCGTTGAAGCAGTCTACGAACCTATTAATATCTACACCGCGCGGTGGATTGAGTCTGATGACCACAAGAAAGTGGAAGAACTCAAACGCAAGGTGCCCGATGGTGTTGCTCTGGATGGCGCAGGTCACCTGACCTACCTGGCGTCCACTCGGGTCAACCTGTCGCTCACTGAGGAGCGATATCCAGAGATTAAATTCCGGTCTACCAAGGAACTCTAACGACCTCTCAACCTGAAAATAGAATGTTAGGGGGTGATGCTTTTTTGCTCCCCCATTCTTATCTAACCCATGACCTCAACTATACTTTTTGTAGTGATAACGATGAGCTCATGCTTTGTCCTACCCTCAATTGACACATTTGGCGCTGCACGTTGTTGATATCGATGCCTGTATCGACTTTTATCAATACTATTGCAACATGGAAATCAGCCATGAACGCCATACCGGTCACCAACGCATTGTCTGGATGGCAGAACCCGATAGGGAAAACTCATTTGTTTTTGTGTTGATGGATGGTGGTCGTGACCTGAATTTACCTGAGAATGACTACCGCCACTTCGGTTTTGCGGTATCGAGTAAAACTGACGTGGATAATATAGCCAGTCGTGCCAGGGTACGTGATGACCTGGTTTGGCCCCCCCGTGATGAGCCCTATCCAGTGGGCTATTACTGTGGCCTTCGTGACCCGAATGGCAATTATGTCGAGTTTAGTTATGGCCAGCCCCTTGGGCCAGGTGTTGGGAATAACTGGGCCCCGGAATAACCGTTGCCCGATAAGGGTGGTTGTAATAGGCTGGGTGGCACCTTGGTGTAAGAGCATTAACTAGCAATAAAGCAGTAGCAAGAAAGAATTACTGTGGATTAGTTTTCTTAGGTACTTCAACAATCGTCCTGACTACGAAAGCTACCAGAGCACAATAAGAATATGCGAGGAAAAGGCTGTGGATAACCGTCGAAGCAGGGTCGTCATCAATAGCAAGTTTCAATACCAATATGCTTTGTTGGCAGCATCACTCACGGTACTTCTGATCAACGTGTTTATCATTATCAATGCAGTATTACCTACTTCAGCCGGGTTTCCGTTGAGCACTGAGCAGACATTATGGCTAGCAATTATTGAAGTGATATTCATTGGTGGTGTCTGGTGGGGTAGTTTGATCGCGAGTCATAAAATTGCTGGCCCAGTTTATGTGATTGTTCGGCAGATGGAAAAACTCGCAGATGGTGATTTGACAGCGAGAGTCAGGTTGAGAAAAAAGGATGTTTTTCAGGATGAAGCCGTCATGATCAATAACTGTATCGAAACACTTCAAGAGCGTTTACATGAAGTGCGAAAAATCGCCACAGAGATCGGGCAGCTTGCTGACCAAGACAGTGAGAAACGAACGGTATTGTTTGCTCAGTTAAATCAGGAGCTTTCCTCGTTCAATACAGAGTAAGGAGCACATGCTCGTTGAGTTGGCTTGAACGAATAGTGACACCATGAATTTTTTACTGACATTATTTTTTACCTTTATTTTTGTGGTGCTCATTTTCTTGGTCTTTATCCGGGTGGGAACACCTGTTTATCATCTGGACAAACAAAACCTGGTCACGCTACTGACATTAGTTGTGGAAGGCAGGGCCACAGAAAATGACTGGCAGGTATTTCTGGGAATGCCGATCAGACATAATGAGCAACTTGAGGAAATTCGTCGGCGTTGTTATGACATTAGTGAGCACGAATATATCGGTGGCTCGGGTTATTTGTTAACGGAAACAGGCATTGAAGACGTGAACAAGCTACTGACAGAGTTGATTGGAGGGGAAGAATGAACAAGGAATATTCACCAATGGCAAGAGGGCTCCTCGTTGCCGCAGCATTTGTGGTTGTGGTTGCAGGCATTAAATTAGCTGAAACGTTACTGGTGCCTTTTTTACTTTCAGTCTTTATTGCGTTGATTTTTTCGCCATTGTTGGCTTGGTTGAGAAAAAAGAAAGTGCCGAGTGGATTGGCCATTTTCCTGATTGTCAGCTTGGTGGTGTTGGTGGGTTGGCTGATTGGCATTTTAGTGGGATCTTCTATCAATGACTTTCGTCAGAATTTGCCAGAATATCAGACCCGGCTACAGGAAATGAGTGGCGGCTTGCTGCATTGGTTAAGCGATCGCGGTATGACCTTTAATATGGAACAGATGAAGCAAAGCTTTGACCCCAGCGCTGTTATGCAATTGGCGGGCAATACCTTGGCATCCTTCGGTAACGTGATGACCAATGCTTTTTTGATTTTATTGACGGTGGTTTTTATTCTGGCAGAAGAAATGGGGTTTAGTGAAAAACTTCAATCCGCTAGAAATCATGCTGGAACCCCCAACGAAGGACTGTCCCGGTTTGCAGAGAGTGTGCACAGCTACTTGGGTATTAAATCCCTTCTAAGCCTGTTGACCGGCGTTTTGGTGGTTATTTGGTTGTGGATACTTGGTGTGGATTACCCTGTGATGTGGGGGCTGATCGCTTTTTTACTTAATTTTATCCCCACCGTTGGATCTATTATTGCTGCGGTGCCTACAATTTTATTAGCACTTATTCAGTTAGGCCCTTTATCTGCCGGGTTTGTCGCCCTAGGTTATCTGGTGGTTAATATTGCTGTGGGGAGCC
This sequence comes from Porticoccus sp., assembly GCA_011049795.1. Next base: position 29,788 of record DRHD01000298.1, on the reverse strand, counting down.
TGTTGGAGCCCCGATTGATGGGCAAGGGGCTTAACTTATCACCATTGGTTGTCTTTTTATCTTTAGTTTTTTGGGGGTGGATTTTAGGCCCAGTGGGCATGTTGCTCTCAATACCGTTGACGATTATGGTAAAAATTGCACTTGAAAATGATGAAGATACTCGTTGGATAGGTGTGATGTTAGGTGCGGGGGAGCGTTCTAGATCTTCAGCAGTGTCCTCTGATTGATAGGGTTTAAGTTGCAGGTATTGATATGTCGAATAAAAGTATCAATCTAACAGAGCAGTTGCATGCCTACCTTCTTAAAGTATCGCTTCGTGAGTCGGATATTCTAAAGGCACTCCGAAAAGAGACGTCAAGCCTCCCCACAGCGAATATGCAAATTGCACCTGAGCAGGGGCAGTTTATGGCACTTCTGGTCCAGTTGATTGGTGCTAGAAGGACTATCGAAGTGGGGGTTTACACCGGTTACAGTGCTTTAGCTGTGGCAATGGTCTTGCCCGATAATGGGCAAATTATTGCCTGTGATATCAGCGAGGAATATACCTCGGTTGCTCGTCGTTACTGGTCAGCAGCTGGGGTGTCGCAGAAAATTGATTTGCGATTGGCTCCGGCAACAGAAACTCTTAAAGGGTTGATCGATGAAGGACAATCCTCTTCTTTCGATTTTGCTTTTATTGATGCGGATAAAGAAAGCTACGCAGATTATTTTGAGCTTTGTTTTGATTTGCTACGCCCGGGTGGATTAATCGCAATCGATAATGTGCTGTGGGATGGCGCTGTGATTGACCACCAAAAACAGGATGTGGATACCCGTGCTATCCGTACATTTAATCAACAGTTATTGTCTGACAATCGCGTGGATATCAGTTTGGTTCCCATTGCTGATGGATTAACCTTAGCTCGAAAAAAATAATCCAAGTCATACTATGAAGAACAACTCACACTGAGTTGTTGGCTCCAGGTTGGCGGATGTTTTGCGTATTCTTCGCACTCAGGGTGTTCGTCAAAGGGTGATTGTACAAGCAACAACAGCCGGTCGATTTCACGGTAATCATTTTCATCCTCGGCCTTGCGAATGGCAATTTCTGCCATGTAGTTTCTAAACACATACTTGGGGTTGGTTTGTCGCATGGCTTCTCGGCGATCTGCGGGGCTCTGTTGTTCAAGAGCCAGGCGTTGGCGGTAACGCGCGATCCAGTCGTCACAGGCTGTCCTGTCGAGGAACAGATCCCTCAGCTCGGTGTGTGAGGTGCTTTGATCAGGGGCATTTTCATCAAAATAGCAAAGTTGTCTAAAGAAGATGGTGTAGTCCACCTGGTTTTGGGCCAAGCTGTCGAGTAAGTCCTCAATGAGGGTTTCATCGTCCGACTGTTGCTGCTCCAGCCCCAGCTTGCGTCGTTGAAGTTCAAGCAAGGTTGAGAGCAGTAATGGTTCATATTCCTCCAGCACCCCCGTTAATTGCTCCACAGATATCAGGCTGGTGAGAGCATTCGCGAGTGCATTACAGTTCCATAATCCGATGACGGGTTGGCGACTAAAGGCATAGCGCCCACTGGTATCGGAGTGGTTACAGATATAACCGGGATTGTAAGCATCGAGAAAGCCGAAGGGGCCATAGTCCATTGTCTCCCCAATAATGGACATGTTGTCGGTGTTCATCACCCCGTGGGCGAAACCAATGGCTTGCCACTGGGCAATGAGTTTGGCCGTGCTGTGAACTGTGTACCGAAACATCTCAAGATAGCGATTTTCCTTATCGATGAGTTCAGGCAGATGCTGTTCAATGACATGGTCTGCCAGTCGTTTGACGGCTTCCGGCTCGTTATGGTGGTGGAAGTATTCAAAGGAGCCAAAGCGTACATGGCTGCGTGATAGGCGAATTAACATTGTCGCCGTTTCTTGGGTTTCCCGGTAAACGGGCTCATCACTGATCGTAATGCTGAGTGCTCGGGTACTTGGAATACCCAGCCCGTGCATGGCCTCGCTACATAGATATTCTCGAATGGTAGATCGCAACACAGCACGGCCGTCACCAAAGCGTGAATAAGGGGTTTTACCGGCACCTTTCAGATGAATATCCCATTTACCTTCAGGTCCTTTTACCTCCCCTAACAACAGCCCTCTGCCATCCCCCAATTGTGGTGAGTAGCCGCCAAATTGATGGCCGCTATAAACCATCGCCAGCGGGTCACTACCCGGCATGCGCTGGTTGCCACTACACCACTGTAAAAACCAGTCTTGCAAAAGATCTAGTGGTTCCAGCCCCAGTAATTTTGCCGCCTCAGGGTTGACGCTGGCCAATGATGGGTTGGGCAAACCCGATGGCTGAACCCGAGTAAAAAAATGCTCGCCAAGTTGGGAAAAGCTGTTATTAAAAATGAGTCTATTCAAGGTGTTTTACAGTCGTTTCGTATAGAGTTTGTTGGAAGGTATTGGAAACCTGACGTATAGGATTACTGTAGCAGCTGTTAGTAAAAGTAACACTGTGTTCCTGCTGGAAATAGTTGGCTTCCCATTGTGGTGTGCCCTCGATTACCATGAGAGCCTTAATGCAGAAGAAAGCCTGATATTCAGGCTGTTAGCTAAGGGTGATTTGGAGCATGAAAAAACTATTCTCTATTACCTTCTATGCTTGGCTCATGGCCTCATTGGGTTGTGCCTTGGTTTACAATGTACTGTTTTACAGTACTACGAGCTTTGGTGGTGCGGATTTCGATAAATCATGGCTGGGAGTGCTATTGGCAGCGTTGGCGCCATTGGTTAATAGGTTTTGGACCTATGATGATGGATCGTCAATGAGTACCAAGGTAAGGCTGCCCAAGGTGTCGTTGTTAGTGATGCTGGGGGTAGCCTGGGTTTTACTCACTGTTCCGGAGCGGGGCTGGCCTCTGTGGTTAATTCTGGGGATACTCGGCGGGTTCCTGCTCAATACTTATTGGGCGGTGGTGGATGACGACACAAGAAACACCGACTAAATACCTACTTGGAATTTCAGGTCTTACTGGTGTTGTGATGAAGTCATCCATTTTTTACAACAACAGATGGCAGAACAGCTTGGCTAACGTAAGATTGTGAACAAGCTCTGATATGCTACGGAATAGAATATTTATACTTTTTTAGCGACTTTGAGGAAGCCTAATGAGTAACCCGTTTATCGATAGGTCAAACTATATCCGTGTGCCAGCATCTGGGCTAAAACTGGGTATGTTTGTCGCTGAGCTCGATAGACCCTGGCTGGAAACACCATTTCTTATGCAAGGGTTTACTATCAGGAGTCTTTCGGAGATACGCAAACTACGGGAACACTGTGACTATGTTTTCGTGGACAAGCAAGGCCGCCTCTGGGGGGACAAAAAAGATCCGTTTAGAGCAGGCTTTGGTCTATCCAAGCGTAGCGCTGATGGCTCAGACGATAGTGATTTACAGAAACGTGCTCGTAAATCCAATGATACGGCTTCAGCTGTGGAGACGATGTATAGTCGGACTGAGCATCAAGTACAACGTGGAACAGAAGAAGAGCACCCCGCCGCAAGGGAAGCCTATAAAGCTGCTCACCATACGGTTGCTGGAATACTTGAGGATGCAAGGCTTGGTAATGCCTTGGATACTCAGGCTGCGAAGACGGTAGTTACCCATTGTGTAGAGAGCCTTTTGCGCAACCCCAGTGCCTTGATGTGGATGGCGAAGATTAAGCATGTGGATCAATACACCATGGAGCATTGCCTGAATGTTTGTATTCTGGCCATTGCTTTCGGGCGTCATCTGCGATTAGAGGAAGATGAGTTAGTTAAGCTGGGTGCCGGTGGTATGTTGCACGATGTGGGCAAGATGCAAATTCCAGACGAAATTCTCAATAAGCCCGCTAAACTCTCGGAAGAAGAGTTTGCCGAGATGATGAAGCATCCGGAGATTGGGCGAAATCTTCTGATGAAATCAGAAGGATCGATGAATTACGTGGTAGATGTAGCATTTAATCATCATGAACGAATGGATGGTCAGGGTTATCCTCGCGGGCTGTTTGCTAAAGAGTTATCTCAGTACTCGCGAATTATTGCCATTGTTGATGCCTTTGACGCCATGACTAGCGACCGTTGTTACGATGCGGCGCGTTCAACATTGGATGCACTGAAGGAAATATATCGAGAGCGTGGCAAGCACTTTGATGAGGAACTGGCGCTGGAGTTTATCCAGTTAATGGGGCCATACCCACCAGGCACGATTGTGGAACTCAATAATGGTCATGTGGGGATTGTACTTTCGTCACAAGAAAAGAAACGACACTTACCTCAAGTAAGAGTGGTGCTTGATAAAGACAAAAATACAATGCAAGAAGAAGTGATAGATTTGTTGGGTGTAGAGAGAGGTACTTTACCTAGAGACTGGTTGATCCGAAAAGTATTGAAAGATGGTGATCACGACATATATCTTGAAGAGTATCCAGTGAGAACTGTTCAGGCGGGCATGGTTCCCAACGAAGAAGTTTGATGCTGGGTCAGTTACATGGTCTAACCGCTCGATTTATATTTTAAACAGTCATCTTGCTAGGGCCTGTATAAATGTTGCCATGAGAAGGTAGCTCGTAGGGAGTATTTGCCAATGGACAATGATATTGGTGGATACAGCACTGGTGACGTGACTTTTCTTTGACAGTGGTATCTTTATTTAGGTGGATTAAATAGTTCTAAATATTTAGGTATATCAGCATAAAAAATAAAGGATGGGCCAACTATGTGGGTGCTAGTTTATGGCGGAGTAGTGGATATTTGTAATAATCCAGACACTGTTATTTATCCGGATTTCATCATCAACACGTTTGCCAAGAACACTTTTTGCCATGGGTGAATCTACACTGATTCTATTTTCTTTCGGGTCGAGTTCATCGGCACCCACAATACGGTAACACTGCTCGTTACCATCGGTATCCTCCAGCGTTACCCAGGCACCAAAGTAAACTTTATTTGTGTCATCGGGGATACGATTAACGATAGTGACCTCATCCAGTCGCTTGCCGAGATAGCGCACCCGACGATCAATTTCTCGCAGCCTTTTTTTGCCATAAATATAATCACCATTTTCTGAGCGGTCACCATTTTTTGCTGCTTCATGGACGGTTGCGGTTACTGCCGGTCTTTCCACTTTCCATAAATGTTTTAATTCTTTCTCAAGAGCCTTGGCGCCCTCTGGTGTGATGTAGGGTGCGCTTTTGGGCGCAGGAGCTCGGTATCTACCCATGATGGTTGTCACTCATTATCTGTTCAGCCATCCAGAGCATTTAGAGGTTACTGATAGGGATTGTGGGCAGTTCATCGGCAGGGCTAAAGCCAAATACTTTGCCATAGAAAAAGAGCTCGGCCTCCAGTGATTGTTTTATGGTTCCCGCCTTACGAAATCCGTGCCCTTCACCTTCAAAAGGTAAGTAGGCAACGGGTAGATTTTTTTCTTTCAGGGCACGAGACATGGCGACAGCTTGCTCTGGTGGTACGACTTTGTCATCTAACCCCTGAAAAAAGATCACAGGGCAGTTGAATTGATCGATATGGTGGATTGGTGACCGGTCCTGATAGATTGCTCGTTGATCGGGGTAGGGGCCGATCAATTTATCCAAATATCGTGATTCAAATTTGTGGGTATCTCTGGCGAGGGTTTCTAGATCACCAATGCCATAGAGGCAGGCGCCCGCTTTAAAGAGTTGGTGGAAACATAATGCTGCCAGAACGGTATAGCCACCTGCACTGCTACCACGAATGGCGGTCTTTTCTGGGTTCACCATTTTTCGTTCTATTAGGTAGTTTGCTCCCTCTACAACGTCCGTTACATCGGCAATACCCCATTGACCCTGTAATTGTTCCCGGTAATGTCTCCCATACCCGGTACTTCCGCGGTAATTAACGTCGAGTACGGCAAAGCCGCGACTGGTCCAATACTGAATTTTTAAATTCAGCGCTGTGGATGTGGAACCTGTAGGGCCTCCATGACAAATAACAATCAGTGGAGGAAGGCTACCTTCACAACCTTTAAAGTCTGGGTTAGTAGGTCGGTAGAAGAAGGCATGGGTGGTAGCTTGGCCAGAGGTAGGGTAATTGATGGGGCTTGGCTGAGATAAATAGCTTGGGTCAATGCTGAGAGGGTTACCCTGTGTGACGGGTCTGAGTTTATGGTTTTTGATGTCTAGCTCAGCTAGTTCTCCACTACTGAGTGTTGATGCGCCAACCAGCCAGGCTTTGTCCCCAGTACAATAGATGTCCGAGATATTGCAGTAGTTGTTTTCTACCGGCTGAAAGTTCAATGCCGTAGGTTTTTTTGTACTCAACTGCCAAGTGCCATCACAGGTATGGCAGCTCACCAGAGTCCCATCATCACAGAAACCATAGGTAGACATCCCCAATACCCACAGGGGAGTAGCAAATTCCGCTGCCATTGGTTGTATGGGTTCAATGCCTGATGTCGGTTGCCAGCGATAGAGGTTCCACCAATTGTCGCGGTCAGAGACAAAATACAGTTGGTTGTCAGGAGACCACTGTGGTTGAAAAATAGCTTCGTTGCCATTGCCGACGATGGACACCGGTGTATTCAATTGACCGTTGTTATCAATACTTGCCAGACAGAGTGTGGTGTTGTCCCAAGGCATATCCGGGTGGTTCCAGCTGATCCAGCAAAGCTTCCCCCCCGTATTGTCGAGCCGTGGGTAGGCATAAAAATCATCACCATGACATAGGGTGATCACTTGCATCGAACCGTCTAGAGGGATCGCGACAATTTGATTTTCAGGCTCGGGCCGATCGGTGTGAAGCTCTGCCACACAGATCAGGCGGTGTTGATGTTTGTCATAGCAAAAATCGGCAAACCGATAACCCCCTTCCGGGGTAATAGGTGTGGGCAGTGTATTACTCTTATTAAGATCTAGGCGGTACAGCCTTTGGTCATCATAAAGACAAAAATAAAGTATATCGTTCACCACAATATAGGGTGTTCCACCATATTCATGAACTTTACTGCGGGCATTTAGTGGCGCCGGAAGAATATCCCGTATGACACCCTCTGAATCTCGTTGTACAACGACCGAACGGCCATTTTCCCAAGGGCGGGATTCCAGCCAGTAGAGATTTCCTCCCTCACTACTAGGGTAAGAAAAAGAGGCTGATGATGTGGCGAGTAGCTCTGGATCGATGGGAGAGGTCCAGCTGCCGTAAGGAGCGGTTATAGGCATTATTTAGCCACCTGCCAGCTTGACGGTATGACCTTGCTTTTCTAATTCAGCGCGGAGTTTCTCTCGGTGATCGCCTTGAATTTCAATCACCCCATTTTTGATTGAGCCACCGGTGCCACAGAGTTGCTTCAGACTTTTGGCAAGTTGTTTCAGGTCCTTATCGGGTAAGTCGAGACCATTAACAGTTGAGACCCCTTTACCTTTTCGGCCACTGGTTTCCCTGCGAATACGGATAATCCCATCACCACTGGGCGGTTTCTGAGACTCTTCAGATGGTTTTATACGGCCAGTTTCTGTTGAGTAAACCAGCCTGGTTTCTTTACTCATTGAGGGAAGAAATTCCTTGGTGTAGAGGTTAATGTCATAGGGTTAACGTCACAGGGTTAATACAATCTTGCCAATATGCTTGTTGCTTTCCATCAGTTGGTGAGCACGGGCAGCCTCCTCCAATGGGAATGTCGTGCTAATCACCGGGGCAATGACCCCATTTTCCAATAGTGGCCAGACTTTATCCAGTAACGCCTCTGCGATGTTGGCTTTTTCTTCTGTGGGACGGGCGCGGAGGGTGGAACCGGTTAATACCAGTTGCTTAAGCATCATTGGCATTAAGTCTACTTCCGTTTTTGAGCCTCTGAGGAAGGCGATGGATATAATCCGGCCCTGAAATGCCGCTACACGAATATTTTTTTGTACATAATCGCCTCCCACCATATCCAGAATAACATCGACACCACGATCATCTGTCAGTTCTTTGATGGTGGTGACAAAGTCCTGATTCTGATAATTGATGGCCGCATCAGCACCAAGGGTCAGACACTGCCGGCACTTTTCATCAGTGCCTGCTGTGGTGAAAACTCGATGGCCTAACGCATGTGCCAGTTGAATGGCAGTGGTACCTACACCACTGGTTCCACCATGAACTAGTAGTGTTTCACCCGGCTTTATAGCGGCACGTTCGAAGACATTGTGCCAGACCGTAAAAAAGGTCTCTGGAAGTGCTGCGGCCTGAATCAGGTTGAGTGGTTTTGGGATAGGTAGGCAGACATCCTGATGTGCGATGGCGTACTCACTATAACCACCGCCTGTGAGTAGAGCACATATTTGTTGACCAACGTTCCATCGAGTTTGCCTGCTCCCAACAGCAATAATTTCTCCGGCCACTTCTAACCCTAAAATATCTGATGCACCAGCAGGTGGTGGATAAAGCCCCTTGCGCTGAAAAATATCGGGTCGATTGATTCCGGCGGCAGCCACCTTGATCAGTACTTCTTTGTTTCCAGGTTCGGGCAATGGCCGATGCGTAACGACCAGATTATCAGTTGATCCGTGTTTAGTAATTTCAATACAACGCATTTGTTTGGGCAGAGACATAGTTATTTCAACATTTAGAAGCTGATTTCAGTAAGAGATAGTGATCTAAGTAGCTGGCGTTGTTCCTGCATACGCAAAGTATATAGCCCTTATTAATTTTCAGGTAATTTTGCGCTGTCCTCTTATTTTTAACCTGGTGAGTTGGAAGACTTAATAACGTTTAAAATCACACGTGTTACTGGTTGGTGTGGAGAGTTGAACATATGCCTATAATGAGTTTGTTCAAGCAGGGTTGAAGTATCAAATGATGACAAAGCAACAATTACGACAAGAGCTATACCGAATTATTTTTGGAACAGATACACCCGCTGGTCAGCGTTTTGATATGTTTCTAATCTATGCCATATTGATCAGTGTTTTTGCCGTGATGTTCGGTACGGTCGATTCTCTGAGCAGTAAATTTTTCAGTGTTTTTTTTCTGGTTGAATGGTTATTTACCGGGTTGTTCACTCTGGAATATATGGTACGAATCTTTTGTTCTCCAAATAGAAGGAAATACCTGTTCAGCTTTTATGGCATTGTAGATCTAGTTTCTATTGTGCCGTCTTATCTGGGACTATTGTTAGCCGGTGCCCAGTACCTGCTTATTATCCGGTTGTTGCGTGTGCTGCGGGTTTTTCGTGTCCTGAAGATGGTTCGCTATCTGTCTGAAGCGGATGTGTTGATGCGTTCGATTGTACAAGCACGGCGTAAGATATTCGTTTTTTTCACCATAGTCCTTGTATTGAGCGCTTTATTCGGTTGCCTGATGTATGTTGTTGAAGGGCCTGGTAACGGCTTTAGTAGTATTCCAAAAAGTATCTACTGGACCATTGTGACCATTACAACGGTCGGCTATGGCGATATCACGCCTCATACTATTTTGGGTCAGATGATATCAACCCTGGCGATGTTAACGGGTTACTCTATTATTGCTATTCCTACGGGTATTATTACTGCAGAACTGGCCAATGAAATGCAGCGAGAGAAATCGGTGTATCCCTGCCCCAATTGTGTCAAGGCTGGACATGATATGGATGCGACGCACTGTAAATGGTGTGGTGGCGGTCTTGGTGATATGAGAGAAAAACAGTCCATCGGATCGGAGCGCTAAGCCATGGATCAGTGGCTATCACTGATCCTCGATACCTTGTCCCAAGGTGGACAACTACTAGCCCAATTCTGGGTACCCCTCTTCGCTCTAATGGGAATACTGGGCGTGCTGCTGGCTATCGAGTCCATTTTCAAATCACGCACTCCCCAAGGGGCGATTGCATGGGCGCTCGGTTTGGTTTTTCTTTCACCGATAGTGGTACCCGTTTACTTGTTGTTTGGTCAGCGAAAGTTCTATGGCTATGTAGAAGCCCGGCGAAAGGGTGATCTCGAAATTCAGCAAATAGCTGAAAAACTAATGGCTGAGATGAACACGCTTTTCAGTCCGGAGGAAGGTGACTCTCAAGGGACTAATTTACTGGAAAAGCTCGCATTAATGCCCTTTACCAAAGGGAATAAAATTGAGTTGTTGGTGAATGGCGAACAAACTTTTACGAGTATCTTTGAAGAGATAGATAAGGCGACACATTATATTCTTTTACAGTTTTATATTGTGCGTGACGATCAGCTTGGAAGAGAGCTCCAGGAAAAATTGATTGAAAAAGCCCGTCAAGGTGTACGCGTTTATTTCCTCTATGATGCTATTGGTAGCTTCAGTCTGTCGCGCCGCTATTTGAAGAAGTGTCGGCAAGCGGGTATCCATATTGTGCCGTTTAGAACCTGGCGTTGGGGTAAGCGCCGCCGGTTTCAGATTAACTTTCGAAACCACCGAAAAATTGTCGTGGTTGATGGCTGTACAGCATTTGTTGGTGGAGCGAATATTGGTGATGAGTATCTCAATCGTGATGGGCGGCTCAGCCCGTGGCGGGATACCCACGTACGGATGGAGGGTCCATCAGTACAGGGCTGCCAGTTATCCTTTCTTGAAGACTGGTACTGGGTCACCAGTGAGGTGCCAGAATTGGATTGGCACCCAGACGGTGTTAGCAGTGACCAGCGAATTCTGATATTGCCAACCGGCCCGGCAGATAGGGTTGAGACCTGTCAGTTTATGTTTCTTCATGCGATCAATAGCGCCACTGAGCGACTGTGGATCGTAGGACCTTATTTTGTGCCGGATGAGTCCATCCTTAAGGCTCTGAAGTTGGCAGCCCTAAGGGGCGTGGATGTCAGATTGATGCTGCCGGGTAAAACGGATAACCGTATGGTGCAGTTTTCTTCTTATGCTGTGCTGTTAGATCTCAGGAATACTGGTATCAAGGCGTTTCAATACCAGCAGGGGTTTTTACACCAAAAAGTGGTGTTGGTAGACAGCGATCGAGCCTATGTGGGCACCGCTAATTTTGATAATCGTTCGTTCCATTTGAATTTTGAGCTAACCGTTATGGTTAGGGGGCAGCAATTTGCCGCCGAGGTGGAGTCAATGCTCAATGATGACTTCAACCACTGCCTTCCCTTGACAGGGGAGGAGCTTGCTAAGAGTAGTGTGATTTTTCGGTCGCTGGTGAAATTTGCACACTTATTTTCACCAATTCAGTAATCTTGACTCAAGGCAGAGAGTAAAGCTGTTAATTTTTTTTAAAAATGTCATTGGTCATTGTTGCAGCTTAATAAAACTACCAGTATTGTTGACCCAGTTGATTTGGTGTGACAAGGGGATTTCTTTTGAAGCCTACCGATATCAAAAATCCAGAGTATTTTCACCAAGTGGTGGATTGCCAGTACGCCTGTCCTGCGCATACTCCGGTTCCAGAATACATTCGTCTGATTGCGCAGCAGCGTTATACCGATGCTTATATGATCAATTGGGAATCCAATGTGTTTCCCGGTGTACTTGGTCGTACCTGTGATAGGCCCTGTGAGCCGGCATGCCGCCGGGGTAGGGTCGAGGCAGAACCTGTAGCGATTTGTCGTCTCAAGCGAGTAGCCGCAGATTTTAAGGACGATATAACGTCCCTGTTACCCGATATCCCTCAGAAAAAGAATGGTCGTAAGATTGCTCTTGTAGGTGCAGGACCTGCATCGTTAACAGTGGCTCGGGATTTAGCGCCGTTGGGGTATGAGCTGGAGGTCTATGATGAGCAACCGATAGCTGGTGGCTTTATGCGTAGCCAGATACCTTCATTCCGATTACCTGCAACTGTTCTGGATGAAGAAGTTGGTTATATCCTGGACATGGGGTTAACGACACATTTTAATCATTATGTAGATAGCCTTAAAGGCCTGTTAGATCAGGATTACGATGCCATCTTTGTGGGGTCAGGTGCCCCCCGTGGGCGTGACCTTCCAGGTTTACCCGGTCGTCAAGAAGGCGATGCCTCTATCCATATTGGTATCGATTGGCTGTCTAATGTGGCCTTCGAACACATCGAAAAAATTGGCAAACGCGTTATTGTGTTGGGCGGTGGTAATACCGCTATGGATTGTTGTCGTACCGCCAGACGAGTGGGTGGTGAAGACGTTAAAGTGATTGTGCGTAGTCCCTTTGATTCAATGAAGGCTTCTACCTGGGAAAAAGAAGATGCCATTCACGAAGGTATCCCGTTTGTCGACAACCATGTGCCCTTGGAGTTTGTGATTGAAGATGGCAAGTTAGTGGGTATGCGTTTTGAGAAAGTGAACGCAGTTTTTGATGAAAATGGAAAGCGTTCTCTAGTGCCCACTGGAGAAGAGCCTGTTTTGTTCCCTTGTGATGAAGTATTGGTTGCCATCGGTCAGGAAAATGCCTTTCCTTGGATTGAGAAGAATATTGGTATTGAATTCGATAATTGGGGAATGCCGGTACTGAATGCGCAAACCTTCCAGTCATCCTGTGCCAAAGTGTTCTTTGGCGGCGATTCTGCTTTTGGACCTGAAAATATTATTACTGCGGTGGCTCATGGTCACCAGGCAGCCGTTTCCATCGACCTTTTCTGTGATGGAAAGCAAGTTAATCAGCGGCCACCACCCGGAACCAATTTACTCAGTACGAAGATGGGTATCCACGAGTGGAGTTATGACAATGATGTCACCACGGATGTGCGGAAGATAGTGCCCTTGGTGGAGCTCACCAGCGCACTCCAAAACCGTACCATGGAAGTTGAGCTGGGGTTTGATGCCCAGGCGGCCTTTGATGAGGCAGAGCGCTGCCTCAACTGCGATGTGCAGACGGTATTCACTGATGACAAGTGTATTGAGTGTGATGCCTGTGTAGATATTTGTCCTATGGACTGTATCAACTTTATTGAGAACAACGATGAATCTGAGCTGCGTCAGAGTCTCAGAGTCAAAGCTGTGATTGCCGGCCAGGATATCTATGTATCCGGTAATTTGGAGACCGGTCGGGTGATGGTGAAAGATGAAAATGTCTGTCTTCACTGTGGTCTCTGTGCCGAACGCTGTCCCACTGCGGCTTGGGATATGCAGCAATTCTTTTATCAGGTGACCAAGGCAGCGCCGCTGTGTATTAAGTAAAAGTGTATTAAGTAAAAGTGCAGCAAGCAAAAAGGTAGCAAGCAAAAGGGCAGCAAATGAGTACGCAGCAAGTAAACGTGCAGCAAATAGAAGCGGTTAACGATTTTGTTATACGCTTTGCCAATGTTAATGGTACCGGCTCTGCCAGTGCCAATAACCTATTTGCCAAGGCTATTTTCCGGATGGGCCTTCCGGTTAGTCCTAAGAATGTATTCCCTTCCAATATTCAGGGGTTACCCACTTGGTACGAGGTGCGGGTAAATGACAAGGGATACGTGGGGCGCCGCGGTGGTGTCGATATTATGGTGGCTGTAAACCCACAGAGTCTTGCACAGGATATTAAGGCGGTAGATCCGGGTGGTTATTTTGTCTATGACAGCACTAAACCGCTTGATTTAAGACTGCATCGTAATGACATCAGTATCTATGGGATTCCTCTCACCGATATTTGTCGCCGAGAATATACTGACGCTCGCCAACGCCAGTTATTTAAAAATGTTATTTACATCGGCGCATTAGCAGCCATGTTGGACCTAGAATTTGATGTACTCAAAAATTTGATACATGACCAGTTCAAGGGTAAAGAAAAACTTATAGCACCGAATATCCATGCGTTGGAGTTGGGCTATCAGTATGCGGAGGAAAACTTTTTCTGTCCCCTTGGTATTCGAGTAGAGCGTCGAGATATGGTCGGCGGACACATCATGATGGAGGGGAATGCTGCGCTTGGGCTCGGTGCCGTTTACGGTGGTGCTTCTGTAGTGGCTTGGTATCCCATCACGCCCTCTACCTCTGTCATTGAGCAGTTTGAAAAATACGCCCAGCGGTTACGAATCGATCCGGGTTCTGGTAAGCGTAACTACGCTATTGCTCAGGCGGAAGACGAATTGTCAGCCATTGGCATGGTGATTGGCGCCTCATGGAATGGCGCTCGATCGTTTACCGCAACGTCAGGTCCCGGTGTGTCGCTGATGAGTGAATTTCTGGGGCTGGCCTACTTTGCCGAAGTACCAACCGTGCTGTTTAATGTACAGCGCTCTGGCCCTTCAACCGGTATGCCTACACGCTCTCAGCAGTCTGATCTGTTGCTGTCGGCCTATGCTTCACACGGCGACACCAAGCAGGTCTTGATGTTTCCCTCTACACCCAAAGAGTGTTTCGATATGGGTGCTGACAGCTTTGATCTTGCGGATCGACTGCAAACGCCGGTGATATTAATGTCAGATCTGGATCTGGGTATGAATGAGCATTTCTCCGAACCACTGGAGTGGGATGACAGCAAGCTTTATGACCGAGGCAAAGTGTTCTCTGAAACTGATTTAGAAGAAATGACGGATCGTTATGGGCGTTATCTGGACATAGATGGTGATGGTATTTGTTATCGCACCTACCCAGGAACCCATCCGACCAAGGGGGCATTCTTTACTCGAGGATCATCGCGTGATCGATATGCCAAGTACACAGAAAGTAGTGATGAATATGTAGATAATATGCAGCGCTTGTTAGTTAAGTGGGAGACGGCCAAAAATTATGTGCCTCAGCCTGAATTTCGGCCTGCCAAGCAATCAACACGGGATGGGATGATTTACTTTGGCACCACTACCGCATCAGCTGAAGAAGCGCTAGATATTTTGAGTGACAAGGGGCTCCACATGGATGCCATGCGTGTGCGTGGTTTTCCCTTTAATGCGGACGTTGAAGCCTTTATTGAAGACCATGATCGGATTTTTGTGGTTGAGCAAAATCGTGATGGGCAGCTAAGAACGCTGCTGATTAATGAATGTGAAATTAATCCCAGTAAATTGAAGCCATTGTTGTGCTATGACGGACTGCCAGTGACTGCTCGCTGGATGGTTGAAGCTATTACCGGTAGTGGAACAACTGACAACGTGGTGCCCCTTTCTAAGAAGGTGAAAGTATGACGTATCATCGTCCGGAATTTCGTCACCCTGATCTCCCTACCAATGACTTGGGGTACACCAGAAAGCAATATGAGGGGGCTATCTCCACGCTTT
Source organism: Porticoccus sp. (assembly GCA_011049795.1). The sequence continues at coordinate 14,708 of DRHD01000298.1, read as the reverse complement.
GTGCTGGGTGTGGCCATGATTCAATTAGTGCGGGTATTATTCAAGCCTGTTTTGAATTGTCCATTGAGCCTCACAAGGTAGCCAAAGTATCGGGCATAGGTTGTTCGTCAAAAACCCCTACTTATTTTCTGGAGAAATCCCATGGGTTTAACTCGGTGCATGGGCGGATGCCTTCGGTGGCGACGGGTGCAAATTTAGCTAATCGTGAATTGACCTATATCGGTGTTTCTGGTGACGGTGATACTGCCTCTATTGGTATGGGGCAGTTTGCCCACGTGGTGCGGCGTAACCTGAATATGTTGTACCTGGTAGAAAATAATGGTTGTTACGGACTGACCAAGGGGCAGGATTCGGCAACTGCTGATGTTGGCTCTATGGGTAAAAAGGGCATCCCTAATCCGTTTGAGCCTATCGATCTTTGCACCTTGGCACTAGAGCTGGGTGCTACATTTGTAGCTCGAAGTTTTTCGGGTGATAAGGATCAGTTAGTTCCCTTGATTAAGGCCGCTCTTAGTCATTCCGGCTTTGCCTTGATTGATGTGATTTCGCCCTGTGTGACCTTTAATAACACCAAAACGTCCACCAAGAGTTATGAATTTGTCCGTGAGCATATTGAGGCCACGGGCAAGACAGACTTTATCCCTGTGCGACAGGAAATCACCGCTGACTACGATTCTGGCTTTACTCAAGAGGTGACACTCCATGACGGCTCTGTGATTCATCTTTATAAAAATGATGAAGAGCTGGATGTTCACAACCGACTGAGTGCCTTACAAGCCATTCATAAATCCAAGGATAAAGGTGAGATTCTCACGGGTTTACTGTACCTTGATCCGGATTGTCAGGATCTACACGAGATCATTGGCTCCGTTGAAAAGCCCCTGCGCGATTTGGACGAAACGGCACTTTGCCCTGGCAGCAAGTCTTTAGAGGCCATCAACGATAGCTTCCGTTAATCTAATTGATCAATAAGGTATTACTAATGTCCGGACAGGGTTCTGGTGGCAATGTACTTGCAGCACTGTGGATACTAATACTGGGCTGGATTGTTCACCTGTGGTCTATTATTGACGCAGCAAGGTTTAAGCCTAAAGAATAGCGGGCCAGTCAGCGAAGAACTGTTCAATTAAATATGGGTCAGTTAAATACGTTTAAATATTCTCCTACAACCTCAGGGTAAGTGATGACATTAACCGCTAAATTGTTAGGAGACTGTTCTCCTTATATTTATAACCTTGTATACGATATCGATGTTCGTTTGCTCTTTATAGAATGCTTGGAAAACCCTTCCGATTCTGAGCCAGCACTACGAATAATATTCCCCGACATAGTTTCTTATTCAGAAAAAAACCAGAGTGAAGCTCTGGATGACGAGTTGATGGATGACTTGGTGAGTATGGACTGGTCGGGTGACAATAAAATCACCATTCTTTCTTGTAAGAAAGAAATACTACTTGAGCTGACGGGCCAGCCATTTTCTGAAAAAATCAGCTAACCCCGAAACTGAAGAGAAAATGTATTTTAGATTAGCCTTCAACGGCTAGTTGGGTCTGCTGGAAAGGGCCCACTACGAAGAACACATTCATTTTGATAATATTCTCGGGCCGCACCTCTTCTCACCGGTCTGCCTTTTAGATCTTCAATGTCTTGCTGAAGTTTTTTACACCTATCCCGCACCTCAGCTTCCTCTTGCTGTGTTAGCGCTGAATCAGATGAAGATGAAGAGCAGGCGCTCAGTAGAAAAGCCAAAAACATCGCTACAACAATCGACTTAAACAAAGTAATGCCCCGCTTTCTGAATAGTATTGAGTCGGTAATATAGATGATAAGAGTTATAAATAAAAGTGGTACAGACGAGTAGAGTTTATCCAGAAAAAATAAGCCAGGTAGAAGTTTATAAAGTAGTCTTTCTTGAGCACCCTTGAATCTTTGGTCCTAAACATTCGTGGGCCGTATTGTTTAGGGCAGACATTTTTTATGGGGTCAATCTTAATGGTCATAACGTATTTTTCTTTCTGGGGTGTATTTGTTGAGCTATATTACTACTAATAACAAAGGCTTTTATGGCTTGCTCGTCTGAGCTTAAACCCTGTAGAGTTGGTCGGTAAGTATTCAAATAGAGGATTTAAAGGAGTATTTCTGGATATGTCGACTATGGACAATACTAGTCACGAGCCAGTTTGTCTCGCATGCCCATCTTGCGACCTCATCTTCGATGTGTCATCACTTGTTGATGGCGAAACAGCGCGTTGTTCACGCTGCCAACATTTCCTGACAACCTATCGTGCGGATGAGCTGAGCCGTGTTATGGCTTATACAATATCAGCACTCATTCTGTTGGTACTGGCATGTAGCTATCCATTCTTACAGCTCGAATCCGGTGGTCTGGAAAGTATGATGACGCTACCGGAAACCGCCTCTAAGTTGTGGGACTACGAGATGCCGGGTCTTGCTTTAATTGTTGCAGCATTTATTATTTTTCTTCCTGCCTTTATTCTGATTCTGATTTTGGTTTTAGTGAGCGCCTTGATAATGGAATGGCGCTACAGTTGGTTGCGGCCTGTTGGTTGGTTGATCTTCACATTACAGGTTTGGAGCATGGTGGATGTTTTTTTCATGGGGGTCTTGGTTAGCCTGGTGAAAGTGGGAGGTATGGCCAGTATGTCGATGGGTGTCTCTTTTTGGGCCTATGCTGTATTTAGTATCCTATTTATTATGTCTACCTATGGGCTGGACCGTGTGCAGTGTTGGCGCCGTATTGAAGTACTGAGCGGATCATGAGCGAGACACTCACTACTGCTACATCACGTGGGCTTGCCTCTTGCCACTTGTGCCTAAAGTTAGTCAATGGTGAGCTACACCGTTGCCCACGCTGTGGTGCAGCGGTACACCTACGCAAGGCTGACAGTATACAGCGTACGCTGGCTCTTTTGACTACAGCTACAATCCTTTACATTCCTGCAAACCTACTGCCAATCATGATTACCGATCAACTGGGAAATTCGATTGAGAGTACTATCATTGGTGGTGTGTTGTTGTTGATTGATATGGGCTCGATTGCTATCGCTGCGGTGATTTTTATCGCGAGTGTGATGGTGCCATCAAGCAAACTATTGGCCATGTATTACCTGTGTTGGAGTGTTCGTCATGCCCCCCCAGATACGGTGAATCAGCGTACAGTACTCTATCGGATCACTGAATTTATCGGTAAGTGGTCGATGATTGATGTGTTTGTAGTGGCTATATTGGTGGCATTAATACATATAGATAATTTACTGGTGATCCGCCCCGGGGCAGCGGCGATTGCCTTTGCCTGTGTTGTCATTATCTCTATGGTGGCAGCAGAAAGTTTCGATCCTAGAATGATGTGGGACCAAGTGGAAGATCAGGTGGAAGATAGTGATGAGTGAAATGAAGCCCTCAACAAGTAGCGGAAGAAAATTCTCTGCAGTCTGGATTATCCCACTGGTGGCATTGGTGATTGGCTTATCAATGGCTGTCCACAATGTTATGACACAAGGCCCGACAATCACTCTTGATTTTGAAACAGCAGAAGGCCTTCATAAGGGAAAAACTAAAATCAGGCTGCTCAATGTCGAAATTGGTCTTGTCGAGGATGTTGTCCTGAAAGAAGATATGTCCGGGGTCACGGCAACGGTGAAACTAGGGCCAGAAGCTAGGCCACTACTGCATGAAGATACACGTTTCTGGGTTGTCCGTCCTCGTATTGGTGCCGGTGGGGTGTCTGGTCTCAGTACTATTCTTGCTGGTACCTATATAGAGATGGCTCCAGGGACAGGTGCAGTTGGTCATAGAGAGTTTGTTGGCTTGGAAGAGCCACCCCAAACGCCATTAGACGCTCCTGGTGTGCGGCTGACCTTGTATAGCCGTCATATCGGGTCGCTAAGTGTTGGTGAGTCAGTGGTGTATCGGGGTTATAACGTTGGGCGTATCGAGGCCATGGAGTTTGACCAGGCGCGGGCTCAGGTTCGCTATGAAATTTTCGTTGATGACCCATTTCATCAGCTAATCAATAGTAATACTCGTTTTTGGAATGCCAGTGGTATTTCACTGAATGCCTCCGCTGAGGGCTTTGAAGTACAAATGGGGTCTATGGATACTCTTTTACTTGGAGGTGCGGCGTTTGGCAATCCCCCAGATTCGCCATCGGGCAGTCCAGTAGAAAGTGGACAAGAGTATTATTTGTATGAGTCCTATGACGATAGTTTAAAGAACCCCTATACCCACGGTTTGTACTACGTCGTGTCGTTTTTCCAGTCGGTACGTGGTTTAGAACCTGGCGCACCAGTAGAATATCGTGGTATTCCCATCGGTCGCGTAGAGCGGATTTTGTTAAAAGAGCTCTCGGCGCTTGGTATGGCTGATAAAGGCTCGGTCACAGGTAGAGCCATTCCGGTGCTGATTTATCTGGAGCCGGGTCGGATGGAACTCCCGGATAGCAAAGAATCTACCGATGCCCTTAAGAAGACTATTGAAGCCGGTGTGACCCACGGACTACGAGCTACGTTGTTAGTGGGTAATTTACTGACAGGCAAACAATTGGTCGGTATAGATTACTTCCCGGATGAGGAGCCCGCTGAATTGGGAATGTTTGAGCAATACGTGGTCATTCCTACCATTGAAACGGGTGTTGGCCGCTTGGGAAACCAGGTTAGGAGCTTCATGGATCGGCTTAACGCATTGCCCTTAGAAGAAACCGTAGCCGGTGTTAATAAGGTGTTGGGCTCCGTCAACGGCCTGTTAGAACGTGATGATACTAAGAAAGTTTCCTCTGAGCTTGTTGCAACCCTTGGTGAACTGCGATATGCGCTGGCTGGGCTATCGCCTGATTCCAAGATGTACCAGAGTTTAGGCGCATCGGTGAACTCACTGAATGGGACTCTGGAGAACCTGGATGCCTTAATCCGTAAATTATCGATCAAGCCAAGCTCCCTACTTTTCCCTGGAACACCAGAAATGGATCCAATACCGGAGGCTCGTCCCTGATGAAGTATTTAGCATTAATAGCCGCATTGCTTGTCACCGGTTGTTCCAGTTCCGCACCCACGCTTAAACAGTATTTGTTACGTACGGATACCCCCAGTCAATTTACCCTCCAGGATTCAACTGGCGCTGTCGGTATTGGTACGCTAACAGTGGCCCCCTACATTGATGGCCGGGGACTTGTATTGGAAACCAGCAATGGTGAGGTGCGAGCGGCGCGTGATCACCAGTGGGCTGAACCCTTACGTGAGAGCCTGCGTTCTTATTTATCCAGTAAAGTGTCCGAGCAATCCGGGCAGGTGATTCGTGCTTACAATTATGCGAAGGTCGACTGGGCTCAGCGCATCGATATTCGTATTGATGAGCTTCATGGAACAGCCAATGGTGGCGCCAAGTTAGTGGCTTATTGGAATATTGTTGACCCTGCTGAGCGTAAGGTGTTGTCAGAGAATGGCTTCTACGAGACCGAAGCGCTTGGTCGTGATGGTTACGACGCACTGGTGCAGGCGCAAAAGAAACTGTTAGATAGATTAGCTTCTGCTATTGCGGCATCACTATAGGTACAACTTATAGGGCGCTTATAAGGTGATATTGAATGTGCGATGTCGTTATTCTAAATAGATGACGACCGTAGATTACTTAATAAAAATGAAGCGTACTAAAAAAACCATCACAATATTATTCGGTTTCGTTTTTCTAACGGGAACACATAACCTGTGGGCGGAACCTGAAGGTGCGCAGCCTGTACTGAGTGATGAAGTATTAGCCGAGAAACGGTCGGTCGAGGAAGAGGCTCAGCAGAAGGAAGAAGATTTAAGAGATGCCATTATTGAAAATATTGATGTTTCCGATGAAGTGAATGAGTTAACGGAACCTGTTGAACCGTCAGAGGCATTGGACGCTACAGCACCAACAGAATCAACACCAACACCAACACCAACACCCACGCCAACGCCAACGCCAACGCCAACGCCAAAATCTGCAGCTGAAGAAGAGGAAAAAATTTGGTTCGATCAGTTTCGTATTATCCCCAAGACATTACAATCGTTACCGGAGTATATTCCTGGTTTGGCAGGCAACGATTGGATATTTTTCGGGCGTGCTGAAGGCGAGTACGCTCACTTTTCTTCTGGACGGCTTAGCGACGACTCTGAGTTCAATTTTCGAAGCTTGCGGGCTGGTCTTATCAAGGTGTTTTATAAACGCGCAACGGTCAAAATGGAAGTAGATTTGACCGATGGCGATAGTAACTGGACCGATCTCTATGTACGGTTTAATACAGAGCTTGGCCTGGTCACTGTGGGGAATCAAAAAATTGCACAGGCGCTAGTTAATCAAACATCAAGGTTGGCGAGGACCTTTATGGAAGAGGCATTACCCGCGGATGCTTTTGGCTTGGGTCGCCGAATGGGCGTGGGTTGGGATATCCATAAAAAGAACTTTGGCGTTCATTTGACAGCCTTTGGCGGGGATATCAATGAAGGCACTGGGGACACGGGTTATGGCGGTAGATTCTATTTTAATCCTACCAAGACACGCTTTAGTTTATTTCATGTTGGTGTTTCTACCATTCAGGAAAACATAGATGGAGATGCACGCTCCAGGGCCCACCCAGAGTCACGTGTGACAGGCACCAGGCTTATAGATACTCAGGACATAAAATCGGTTGATAAACAGAGAGTGTCTGGAATAGAACTCGCTGCGGCCAAAGATTCATACTCGATCCGGGGCGAATATTTTAAGGCAAAATGGGATCGAAATTCCCTATCGGACACCAAGTTTGATGGTTATTACGTACAAGCTAATTGGGCGATCACTGGTGAGAGCTTTCAGTATAGGCAAGGCAAGTTTTTGCGTATTAGGCCAAAGGGTAGATGGGGAGCTTGGGAGCTAGCAGCACGTTATTCGAGAGCTGACCTTAATGATCGTGATGTACAAGGTGGTGAGCAGAACAATACCAGCCTCGGACTTAACTGGTATGCACCCGGCAATCGTTTCAGACTTATGAGCAACTTGATCTTTGTCGATGTAGATAATATGGCAGGGGATAAGGACTTTACTATTGCTCAGCTAAGAGCACAGTTTCATTGGTAAACAGTTCAAATGGTCATAGGTGTAAAACTGATTGCCGTCCCTGGGCTCATCTTGGCGCCAAAAGTTGTATCGATATTTTCTAGCCCGTACACCAATAATTGCCACTTGTCCTTCTCCAAGGAGCAGACGATCTGATGGCATACAGCATCTGGAAAAGCCGATAAGCAGAGGTCAATCGTCGATGCATCCAGCGAGTAGCGTGGGTTGTTAAAACGGAAGCGATGCTAAAGAATTAGTCAAGAATCAGGGCAGTGAGAGCTACCAACAGTTGCATCAGGGCCAACTAAAACTCCTTTATCTGAAGCTGGCGTCAGATACCTCGCAGCTCTGCTGCGGGGTTCTTCATTTAGTGTATTCTAGAAGTAATGAGTCAAAGGTTTGATGATAGGACACAACTGTTGCCTTGCAGATAAGTTATGCTATTCTTAGTAGTTAAACGTTTGAAAGTGGAATTACTTTGGAAACATTGCAACATAGGCTGCAGAAGTTTAATCCGGGTATTGTATGGCTGGACAGTGGCAACCGGGTCATGGCAATGAACGGTGTTGCCGCCGAAGTACTGGCCGTTGAATACGATGAGGTTATTGGCGAACCTCTATTACAGCTACATCCGGAAAAAAGTCGGGATAAGGTGGAGTGGTTACTTGAAAAATCCCAATGTCCGCTAGAATCTCCCCCCCCGATGACAATGATGATTAATATCCCGGACAGGTTGCTTTTGATTAAGGTTTCCAAGATGATCGGCGCGGGTGGTATGGTTGGCACCTGTATGGTCTTTTTTGACCTAACCGACATTACGACAATTCCGGTCGAGAGCGGGACGGGTCGCGGTGACGAACTCCGGCGGCTGTTCAAGTTGCCCGTTTACTGCGACAAGCAGGTGATCCTCCTTGACCTGGAGGACATTGCATTTCTCAAGGCGGATGGTCATTACACCACCGTCCTCTCCCGTCAAAGAGAATATCTGTGCAACCTATCACTGGCGGATTTGGAAGGGCGTCTCGATAAGGATTGCTTTATTCGGGTCCATCGCAGTTATCTCCTTAACATCAACTTTGCTAAGGCTTTCAAGAAAGTAGATGAGCAATACCTGATTGTGCTGAACGATAACGATGAAACGGAGATCCCAATTAGCCGTGGCAACGCACAGGAGGTAAAGGAAATACTTGGGTTGAAATGAACGGTGCTACAAGTCTGGTGTCGCTTGCGCGATTGGCTGGATTTTGAATAATTTGTCAAGATTATGGAAGTGGCTTGTTCTAAACGCGATATTCAGGTTCATCCTGATTATTTTATACTGCAGTACGCACCCTATTTATTATGCACATATAGAAACGGTTTGAATCTCGAATATTAATCGTATTTTAATGTAGGGGCTTTCAGGGGTAACAACCTTTTCGTTTTTTAATTTTACAAACGCTTACTGATAAAATCTCAGCTACAAAAATCAGTGACTGAGGCTCCAGTCGATGTTTTTCTGTGTCATTATTGGGGATGGGGTATTGGATGATCACTGCCTAATGGGTGATCAACGTAATTCTTGATCGCTTTTTTATCTATACCAACACTGCTCACGAAGTAGCCTGGAGACCACATAATTTTTTTTCTACAGTAAACTTTCGCAAGCCATTTGAATGTCTTCCTCAGCACCTATGGTATTCACGACTTTCTTCCAGAGGCAGACATGAAAGCAACGATAGCCTGCGGACATTTTTATCTGACCTGAAAAACCCGAACCTGGAATACCTCAAGGAAGAGATTCAACAGGGTGGGAAAAAAGACATTCTGCTATTCTAGAAAATGCTGTCTTTTGTATTATTTGGGCGGCTGGTGATGTCACTACGGGTTTCAGCGATCAAATAATTTGAACAACAACGTATACTGCTTGAGAACACTCTTAGCATTAAACTCAAGGGAACAAAGCCCAATCAAAATGACCGGCCTCCCTGATGAAAGTACAACGAAATGAGAACCCTATGTCACATGCATCAAAAGAATTTTTACCCCTGGAAATAGCCGTACTGACTGTTTCTGACAGTCGCACTCTGGAGGATGATACCTCAGGTCAGTTACTGGTAGATCGCCTCACCGAAGCAGGGCACAACCTAGCTGACCGCATGTTAATTCCAGACGATATATATCAATTACGCGCTGAAGTCTCTCGCTGGATTGCCGACCCCAAAGTCCAAGTAATTCTGACTACAGGTGGCACGGGGTTTACTGACCGAGATTCCACACCCGAGGCACTAGCACCATTATTTGATAAAAATGTAGACGGGTTTGGTGAGTTATTTCGCCAGATTTCCTATCAGGAAATTGGCACCTCTACCTTACAATCCCGCGCTGTGGCGGGGCTATCCAATCGCACCCTGATATTCTGTATGCCCGGTTCTACCAACGCCTGCCGCACCGGCTGGGATAAGATTCTTGGCGAACAATTGGATGCACGCACCAAGCCCTGTAACTTTATCCCCCATGTAAAACTAATCGCTGCCCGTGAGTCACGGGGATGAGCTGTTGCGATCAATCAGGGCTACAACCCGTAGAGCAGGCACTGGAAACACTGCTCAGTTCTGCTCAACCGATGACCGAAACAGAAAGGGTTCCAGTGGAACAAGCGCTGGGTAGAGTACTCGCCGAAGATCAACAATCCACGGTGGATGTGCCACCAGCAGATAACAGCGCCATGGATGGATTTGCCTATAACAGTGCAGATACCCAAGGCCCTAGCTTCCAAAAAAGGGAATCTGTAACGCTGCCTATCAGTCAGCGGATTCCCGCAGGTCTAGCGCCGCAACCGCTACAACCCGGCACTGCTGCGCGTATCTTTACCGGTGCAGAAGTACCCGCTGGCGCCGACATTGTGGTAATGCAGGAAAACTGCCAGTGGAATGATGCTCCTGACGACAAGAATCAGGTCACTCTCCCCGCAGAACCCAAAGCCGGAGATAATATCCGCCCTCAAGGACAGGATATTAAAAGCGGTAGTGTGATTATGTCTCGTGGTCACCGCATCAAACCTCAGGACATGGGCCTGCTGGCCTCGGTGGGTATCGCTGAAGTCCCTGTTTTCAGAAAGCTGAAAGTAGCGGTTCTCTCTACCGGCGACGAACTGGTGGAACCCGGCACCGAACTTCCCCCCGGTCATATTTATAATTCAAACCGTTATACCCTGGCAGGGCAAATGAAGGCTCTGGGGTTTGACTATATTGACCTAGGCATTGTGCCTGATAATTTTGAAGCCACTGAACAGGCCTTACGCAAAGCGGCAGCGGAAGCCGACTGTATTGTCACCAGTGGCGGCGTTTCCGTAGGTGAGGAAGACCATGTTAAAGCCTGCGTCGAAAAACTCGGCAGCCTCGATTTATGGCGACTGGCCATCAAACCCGGTAAACCACTGGCCTTTGGCAATGTATTGGGCACTCCAATTCTTGGTCTGCCCGGTAACCCTGCCGCTGTGTTTGTTACCTGCGCCATTATCGCTCGACCATTCCTGCTGAAATGCCAGGGCGCCAGTGAACTGTTACCAACACCTATTCAGGTGGTCGCTAATTTTGATCGCCCTAAGCCTGCCAAACGGCAAGAATATCTACGAGCCAAGTTGGTACTCAATGAACAGGGCATGGCTTGTGCAGAACTGGCCGGCAATCAGAGCAGTGGCGTGCTATCTACCGCCAGTGTAGGCAATGGGTTTGCTGTACATCCGCTTGGAGGCACAATCACCTCAGGTGAGCCAGTACAGTTCCTACTATTTAGTGATTTATTGTTTTAAATAGCCGCTTAAGGCGTAAATTATCATCCATCTCCAGAAAACTAACCCACCACAATGTCACAACTAAAGTCGGTTTCGGCAGATAGGGAGTTAGTAATAAAACAGGTGTCTTCCGCTTTTTCCAGTATACGTTTGGCTTTGTCTTTATCTTCTACTGAAGCAATGGTGAGTTTGGCCCGGGTGTGTACACAAGTGAATTTAACCTTGCGCTCAACCTTTTCAAGTTGCCCATCGGCGACACACTCAATATGAAGCCAGTTCAAATCATAGGCTCTGGCAATGGACCGGAACGATAACACCAGACAATTTGCCACTGCGGACATAAGCAACTCTTCCGGTGACCAAACATCCCCTATGCCATCAAATTCTACGGGGGGAGCGACTTCAACACTGCACCCATTTTCCAGCGAAGACATGACATTGCCGGTTGGCTCAGCCGATGCTGCCGCCGTATAGGTATGAGGAAATGCTTTCATACATAATGCCTAAGTAACTATTTTTGTAACCGCCTAATTATCCGATAACAAAGCCACAGTCTTAATTTGCAAGTACAAGAATTTGCCTTTCTCTAGCTGTAAATGTTCCAGAGATTTTCGAGTGATACGAGCCAAAATAGCTTGCCCCGCCACATCGGTTTTGATCATCGCCCTGGCACCATCCACCCATTCGATGTCAGTAATCACGCCGGGCAATATATTTAGAATGCTGGACTGGCTGGGTTTTTCCAAGGTAATACTCACATCCCGACAGGGAATTCTCACCTTTACCGTATCACCAAGTTTACCCGCGAGCTGACCAACGGAAATTTGTGTATCAGCATCAGAGTCAACCTCCAATGTAGTATCGAGTGCTAACTGCGTCAGACTGTAGTGGTCCTCGTGTCCGATAATTCTAGTGTTCAATACCACCGCTGCGTGTTCCTGCCGGATTACATCCAGATCAAGCCGTGACAACATTTCCAGCAACGGGCCATCGGCCACCAACCGCCCCTGATCCATAATAATCAGATGGTCTGCCAGTCGGGTGATCTCATCCAAATTGTGGCTCACATACACCATCGGGATGTTAAGATTTTCAGCCAATGCCTGAAGGTGCCCAAGAATTGGATTGCGTGCCATGGTATCGACACCGGCTAGCGGCTCATCCAATAACAAACAACGGGGGGCAGTTAGCAATGCACGGGCAATGGCAACCCGTTGTTTCTGCCCACCGGAAAGTTGATCGGGTTTTCGGTCCAGTAGTTTTTCAATATCCAACCAGGCAATTACTTGCTCTTTGCTAGGGCCGTTATCAGAGAACCGTCGTTTGTGGGCAAAGTCGAGATTGCCCTCAACACTGAGGTGTGGAAAGAGGCGGTTTTCCTGAAACACATAACCCAGTTGACGCTGTATTGCTGGCAAACCACCGATCTCATGACCACCAATGTTTAACCGGCAATGTTCAGCATTTTCCAATCCGGCAATACAACGCAGTAATGTGGTTTTCCCACATCCTGAGGGGCCATAGATAGCCGTGATACCTTTATCCGGCAACTGGGCTTTTATCGCCAAAGAAAAGTCAGCTTCTTGAGCATCGGCCTCTTGAATATAGTAATGCTCTACCGCCAGTTGTATATTCTTACCTACATTCACAACTGCTTCACCCCGCCCTTATTGGTTACTTTATTATTAACTACTTTATGGCGGTTAAAACCATAAAGTAGTATCAGTAACGCAAAGCTGAAAATGAGCAAACCACCCGCCAACCAATGGGCACGTTGATAGTCCAGCGCTTCTACATGGTCATACAGGGCAATGGATAGCACCTGTGTCTCACCGGGAATGTTTCCACCAATCATTAGTACCACACCGAACTCACCCATAGTGTGGGCAAAACCTAAAAGCGCGGCAGTAGCAAAAGCGCGACGCGTGAGGGGGATAATTAAATTTAAAAAGCGATCCAATGTTCCTGCACCCATGGTCTCTGCCGCTTCCAACAATTTGTGATCAAAATGTTGGAAGCCCGACTGCAAGGGCTGTACTACAAAGGGCAGTGAGTAAATCACCGAACCCACTACCAAACCACTAAAGGTGAATGCCAACGAGTGGCCGGTTAATGCCAGCCAACCGCTGCCTAAAAAGTTATTGGGAGAAAATGCAATCAACAGATAAAAACCGATGACCGTGGGTGGCAATATCAACGGCAACGCTACAGTGGCTTCAATCACGCTGGCGAATCGAGATGTCGAGCGTGACAACCACCAAGCCAAGGGAGCACCAATCACCATCAAAATAGCAGTGGTCACTGCCGCCAATTGCAGTGTGAGAAAAAGTGCTGTGATATCAGATGGCAGTAGGTTCATTCGTTAAATTTCATGGTTTTATATTCAAGGCTGTCACAGGTAATAAATATCCCCCATCAGAAATAATTTTTTCTGCGCGAGGCGTATCCATAAAATCTAAAAACTGCTGTGTTAACGGGCTCACCGGTTTAATCGCCACCCGACTCTGCCGAACAGGGTGGGTTAAATAAGACGATAGATCAATGGTACATAATCCTGGCCGCGTTTCGTTCACGTCAGAACCCGGCACAACCAAAGAACCTGCAACTATTGCCACATCGGCATTACCACTGTGAAAAAATTGCCATGCTTGAGCAATATTATTACCCACTACCAGCTTAGGCTGGCTTTCTTCGGCAACCCCCAAACTTTCCAGCACCTCCATGGCCGCTATGCCATAGGGTGCTGTGCGAGGGTTGGCAATAGCGATACGTTTAGCTTTTGATAAAATCTCTGTTGTACTGTTCTCTTTATTTCGTGAAACCAAAACCAATTTCCCAACAGCATAGGTTGCCAATGTATCAGCCACTCCATGACCACTGGCCACTAATTTTTCTGGGTAGGATTGATTAGCCGAAAAAAATAGTTGGAATGGCGCGCCCTGTAAAATTTGAGCATAAAGCACACCGGAGGAAGCACTGCTGATATTGATTTGATGAGCAGGCGTGTCAGAGCTGTGTTGCTTAGAAAACGCCTCGCTTAGCTGTTCCAAAACGGGGCGAAAATTGCTGGCGGTGACAATACTTAGGGTGTCGGCTATAGAGCCTGGACTCACTAAAAGCTGGAAAAAAATTACGCGGGTAGCCAGCGACTTTGAACAAACTCTTAACATGTGGTGCACTAGAGAATTAAGCCCCATCCTGCCAGCGTTCGGCGCGCTGTTGATCCGCATTCTTGGCATCCACCCAACCACTGGAGCCATTCACATGCTGCTCCTTTTTCCAAAAAGGCGCGCTGGTTTTTAGAATATCCATAATAAATTCACAGGCAGCAAACGCCGCATCGCGGTGGGCACTACTCACCCCCACAAACACAATTTGCTCGCCGGGGGCCAAATCACCAATGCGGTGGATAATACGAATATCGATGGTTGGCCAGCGTTCTGTGGCTTGATCGGCAGTTTGTTGAAGGGACTTTTCGGTCATACCCGGATAGTGTTCCAGGCGCATAAATTTTAGCGGGTTATCCGCAAGGTCACGCACCTGCCCGGTAAAAATAGCTACCCCACCAACATCCGTGCCATTAACCACAGAACTATTAATCTCAGGGTCAGCTTGTTGTAACTGGCGGTATTCCTCACCCGTATCGAAATCCTGTTCCTGTACGGAAATAGAAATCATCCGCCGGTCACCGGAGGAAATAGCGCTACTTCATCACTGTCATTGATGGCGGTATTTTCATCCACCATATCCTGATTCACCGCAAACAATACATTGCCGGTTCCCAGTGCCCGCTTCCATTCGTCGTTCTGGGTTTGAAGGTTAGCCAATAGCTGGCCAATGGTACCGACACCCTCGG
>DRHD01000297.1 GCA_011049795.1 Porticoccus sp. | reverse complement strand
TTCGTGACGTCTCCGGCAAGCGGACAACCGCCGATGGTGAGGCTGCCGTGTACTAAAGTTACATTAATGGATTGCTGATTCTCATCGGATATCTTCGCGTCGGAAATAGTGAGAGTGATATTGGTCCCTGTGGGTGCATCCGAGCTGATTTCGTAGGTAAGAGTGAGTATCTCGCCGCTGCCGGGACTGATGCTTCCACCAGAACCGGAATAGAATAGAATCAGTTCCCCGTCCCCTGAGGCGCTATGGCTCACGGCCCACCCGCTCGTGCGGTCTGTGGTGCTTGCTTCCTCGAAAGTCACATAGGTTGCCGCATTGGGAGTGACCACGAACTGGCCGCCGCCTATTGCGATAATTGAATTATTTATCGAAATAGGAACATTAACCGTCGAATCTCGATAGACTGTGTCTGAACCACAGGCAAACTCTATCGTGCCACCTATGCCAGTGACAGAAACCGTGAGACTGTCTTCATCGCTATCGTTGCTAAGGATTGTGATCGTTCCAGTCTGCTCTCCAAAGGCGACAGGAGCAAAAGTTAGCATGACAACTTGGCTGTCATTAGGTGCTACAGCAGCCGAAGAGGGGATTGGGCTAAATACTGCGTTGTTGCTGCTGATACTACTTACCACAAGCTGTTCATTCCCTTCATTTACTATGGTAAAACTCCCGACGCCAACGCTTCCAATGGCAACGTATCCAATATTAACAGAATTGTTCGGCAAGCTTATCTCTGGTGCAGTACCTATTGCGGTTACCGTTACAGTAAGCGTCGTCTCATCGCTGTCATTACATACAAGCGTGATGGTTGCTGTTTTCTCTCCTGCAGTAGTGGGGCTAAAAGTAACCGTAATAGTTTGACTTTGACTTGGGAGAATAGTGGCAGAAGAGTGGCTGACGGTAAACATTGCGTTATTACTGATTATGCTGCTTACGAAAAGTTCCGCAGTGCCTTCGTTGGAGATCGTAAAGCTCCCACTGTTTTTGCCGCCAACGGTCACATCATCAATGGAAATGGAAGTGGTTGATAGAGTTATTTCGGGGGCAATACCCCTCCCGCTTACACTTACTGTGAGCGTTCCCTCATTGTTATCATTACTCGTCATCGTGATCGTTGCACTATTATTTCCGGCTGTTATTGGGCTGTAGTTTATCGTAATAATCTGGCTTTGGCCGGCAGGGATTGTGGTCGAAGAGGGGCTGACGGAGAACAACTCACTATTGCTATTTATACTGTATACAACCAGCGGTTCTTCGCCCTCATTGTTTATGGTAAAGGATTCACTTCCACTACTGCTAACGTTAACATTGCCGAAAGACAAGGAAGTCACAGAAAGTGATATCTCAGGCTGAGGAGGCAACTCACCCAGCATACTTACTCCACCCCATCCTCCGACCCAAATGTTGCCCCGAGAGTCCACACTGATACACTGTGGTGATGTTATATTTAGCATACCATCTTCAGGAGGATAGCTACTCCAATTTATGCCGTCGAACTTATTTAGTGTAGTATAGTACTCAGCTTGATTGTTATATGATCCAGCCCAAATATTATCTTGAGAATCTACGGCAATTGCCCTTATGATATTGCTTGCTAAACCATCTGTGGTGTCGTATGTTGTCCAGGTGGAACCGTCAAACTTACAAACTCCGCCGCTTGTACCAACCCACACATTGCCATTGGAATCAAAAGAAATATCTCCTATTTGTAAATGTGCAAGGCCATCCTCAGTGCTGTAGTACGTCCAAGTGCTGCCATCAAATTTATATAAGCCACCAACTGCACGTTCCTCTCCTTCATAGTGTTGCACAAACCAGATGATACCATCAGAATCCACTGCAATAATATCAACCTTACCAGGCTGATGATAGGTTGTCCAAGAATTGCCATCGTATTTACTGACTCCTCTTTCCCAACCATTGAAGCCAAACCACATATTTCCCAGAGAGTCTTCGGCAATGGCGTAAACACGGGTACTCAATAGACTCATTCCAGTAGTGGTGTAAATAGTCCAAGTTGAGCCATCAAACATGCTCACCCCATTTCCTCCTACCCAGATATTACCTTTAGAATCTATTTCAATCGCTGTTGGGCTGCCTGTAGCTAAACCGTGTTCTTCTGTAAATATCTCCCAAGTAAGGCCATTAAACTTGTTGAGTCCTCGAAGCGCAGCAACCCAGACGTTGCCTTGGGAGTCTATTGCGATTTCATCGATATTATTAGAAGACAAGCCATCCTCTTCGGTATAATTCGTCCATCCAATTCGTCCCGCATGGCTGTTGGAAACAAGCAGGAACAATAAGGCGAGGACCAGCGATATGCGTTTCATTGTGAATCCCCTTTTCAAGGATGGAGATTCTGCGTCTCTTCCTATTTTTTGGCCGCCTTTTTTGGGTACCATCGGAGACTCCTTATGATGGGGAAAGAGGAGTCAGTAAATACGATGGCAATTCTTGGACAACCTATCATCAGCCTGGTAAGGTTGATATTATTGCAGTGGATTCTGATGGTATCATCTGGTTTGTGCAACACTATGAAGG
>DRHD01000296.1 GCA_011049795.1 Porticoccus sp. | reverse complement strand
AGCGTATATAGCATGCACGTTTGACAATCCCGGCGTCCCGACTTTCTAGACACTCATCTATCCAGACAGGCGTCTCGCGTCCTGCCCTCGACCGTAAGTTCACCGTTGCGCCAATGATGGACTGGAGCGACTGAAAATAAATTAGTTAACAATCAACGATTTTGTAGGGATAACATTTCTCTGGGGATAGATTGGGGACACTAGGGAAAGGAATTGCACGGGTTTTTGATCAGATTGTAAGTCGAAAATGCAGTATTCTGGACTGAATCGCTATCAAGTCTCTAGAAAACTAGGGTCTTGCCAGTCTGGCTTTATCTTCATATTGTGCCAGTTAAATAGTTGCACCCGGTTCAACAAGTCTTAGAATTTCCACTTTACACAAGTAAATTCCAAGGGTAGAATTTGGAAATGACTGACATAAGCCGGAACCTCGAAGATCATATTAGCCACCTATTGACACTATTCCCTGTGGTGATGCTAGTGGGCGCACGACAAACTGGAAAAACCACATTAAGCCGAATGGGAAGGGCCGAGTGGCACTATTTCGATTTGGAGAACGCCACCGACTATGACTTTATAAGCCGTGACTACGACTTTTTCTTTCAAGAGTATCCTAACCATATTATTTTTGATGAAGCACAAGAATTGCCGGAATTATTCCGTCAGCTTAGAGGAGTCATTGACACAAACCGCAAGCAAGCAGGCCGCTTTATTTTAACGGGCTCAAGCTCACCAGATTTACTTGAGCAAGCCAGCGATTCCCTTGCGGGCCGCATTGCCATCGTTGAGATTGGCACATTAAAGATGAATGAACACAGGCAGCAAACACTACCCCCCATTTATCAAATTTTTGAGCAAGTATTAAGCGCTGATTCTCTCGATTACATCAAATCACTCGATTGCCCCATCGATGATGTTATTCCGTATTTCCTTCGAGGGGGCTATCCCGAACCTACGCTCACCGATGACGACTATGCCTATAACATCTGGATGGAAAACTATTACCGAACTTATGTTAACCGTGATGTCAAAAAACTGTTCCCCCGCCTTGATGCCATCCGTTACCGTAGGTTTGTCGCCATGCTGTCGTCGCTTTCAGGGACTATAATCAACAAAGCTCAATTGGGTCGCTCTGTAGATGTATCAGAAGTCACCATTCGTGACTATCTGGATATTGCCGATAAAACATTCTTCTGGCGAACGATCCCATCTTATGAAACCACCAAAAGTAAATCCACGGTCAAAATGCCCAAGGGTATTGTCAGAGACAGCGGCATCAATCATTACCTAACGGGTATCCATTCCAGGGAAATATTGCTCCGCAGCGCTCAAGTTGGGCATAACTTTGAGTCATTTATCATCGAGGAAATTATTAAGGGCATTCAAGCCAGTAAGGTTACACGCTGGGACTACTATTACTACCGAACCAAAAATGGCGCAGAAATTGATCTAATACTCGAAGGCAGTTTTGGTCTCTTGCCCATTGAAATAAAATTTGGGAAGAAGACAACATTGAAACAACTCGCATCATTACAACAATTCGTGAAACGACATGATTTACCCTTTGGCATTGTGGTTAATAACAGCACTGAAGTGCGAAGATTAAGCGAAGAGATTATTCAGGTGCCCGCCGGATGCCTTTAGTTTCACGATCAAATCAACGCCCCCTGCATGTGATATTATAATTTATGGAAATAGTAAATATACGTTTCACCATTGCGCCAATGATGGACTGGCGCGACTGAAAATAAAATATCTAACAATCAAAAGTTTATAGGAAAAATATTTGTCTGGGGATTCATTGGGGACACTTGGGAAAGGAATTGCGACGGTTTTTTTGGTCGAATTGTGAGTCAAAATGCGGCATCTCGGGCTGAGACTTATGAACGCCATTATTATTGAATTTGACACGAGCAGCTGGTTAAAAGGTATTGGAAACTTAACTTCTGTTTGTGTCAATACTTCAATTCCTACATTCAAATCACTGCCCTACTCCATTCGCTGAACGCAGTTATCCTGAGATTTCGATAGTGTTCTGCTGAAACCAAATGACGCGCTAGATTAAACAAGTTATGGACTGCTGCGTGCGCAGTCACGAATCGCTGTGCCTGCTTAACTGACTTGAACCGTCGCATCCCTCGCTCTCGTAATCTAGTCGCTTCATGCGATTGTTCCACCCGGTTATTCTCATACTGCTTAGTGCTGTGAATCGTCTCTGGAATTAGCTCACGATGCGCTACACCGTAACTGCGTAACTTATCTGTCACGATCTTTCTGGGTTCTTGACCACCAGCCTTCATCAGCCTACGAAAGAAGCGTTTGGCAGCAGTGCCATCACGCTTAGCCTGCAGATATACATCAACAACCTCGCCATCCTGATCTACCGCACGCCAGAGGTAATGCTGTTTGCCGTTGATTGAATGGTCCGGCACACCGGCGAATACTTCATCGATGTAGAAAGTATCGCCATAGCCACGATGCTTTCGTTTAAGCCGGCGAGAGTAAAGAGCTCCGAACTTGATACACCACAGGCGAATTGCTTCATGGCTGACGATGATACCTCGCTCTGCTAGTAAGTCTTCAATATCCCGATGACTGAGATTGAAGCGATAGTAGAGCCAGAGAGCCTGCCCCACGAAGTGCTTTGGGTACGGCGTAGGAGATGATCTCAGGTGGGAATCTGTGGCGTTTGTAGGTATTCATCGCCCGATTCTAGCATTTCACAGCAGTTAACTTGGCAAAACCCAACGCCTGGCAAGTTACGCAAACAGCCCTGACACTGCTCTAGCTATTCTTGTACCAGAGCTTAGTTGGGTGTGGACGGTGGTATACGTTCAGGTGTCGATATTGCCTCTAAGATCACAGACAACTTCTCAACAAGATAAAGCGGTAGTGACAACATTTGATAATCGACCTGTTCAATTTTTTGCGACTGACCTGTTTTATGGCTAATACTTTGGATAGCCGCAGGGTTAAGGTCAAAACGACAAGCTAGACTTGATTGTTTATCCAGCACAAACTGCTGCAGTGATTTCATCGTCCCACTTTTCCCTGATTTGATTTCTAAAGGCACAATAGTGGTACCACTAGAAATCACAAAATCAACTTCGGCATTGGCAGATTTATTTTCTCTCAGCCAATAAATTAAATTAGGCGCTTCCAACCCTTGATCTCTATAGGCAAGGTGCTGAGCAATAAACTGCTCCGCTAACACCCCCTCGTTTAATAAAGCACGTTCGTCGAGAGATGATATATGCGGCCAATCCAATCCAAAGAGATAATTCAGTAATCCAATGTCCAGGAAAAATAATTTATAATGTTTTTCATTGATTCCCGCTGCCAGCGGCAGACCTGCGCAATGGCTATGGTAAGCAGGCAACAGCAACCTTGCCTTTATTAGCAAGTTGATGGCCCGCTTCAAATCCCCAGAGCGATCATCTCGTGAAATATTTGCGTATTTAACCTTTTGCCCAGCAATAGCGGGGATAGCATCAAAGACTGTGCGAACTCTGGTCAGGCTCGTGTTACGGCTATACTTACTAAAATCATCTTGATAGGTTTGAATAATTGAGCGGTGTATTTCCCGTGCATCGAGCATGCTATTGCGCTCACTAAAAGCCAAGACGCTCTCGGGCATGCCGCCAATAAAAAGGTACTCTCTCTGCTTACGTAATAATTGCTGATGAGCAGCTTGGGGCAAGCTCTTATTCAGGGTGAAACTCTCTATGCAGGAAAGCAACATATCCTCACCCGTCGCCATAAGAAACTCCGTAAAAGTCATTGGCCCCAAGTGCAGGTATTCAACGCGTCCCACCGGCATTGAGAACTCGTGTTCTTCCAGTACAAACTCTAATAACGAACCGGCGGCGATAACGGGAAGCTGCGGCATCTCCTCATAAAAATAGCGCAGGGCAGCAATGGCATTAGGCGTCGTTTGTATTTCATCTAAAAACAGCAGGACATTGCCCTCACTTAGATGTGTTTTAGCGAGTATTTCAAGCTCAGGAATAATCAGCTTAAGGTCGTTGCGGGCAAACAGGTCGTCTAGATTGCCGTGCTTTTCCAGGTTAATTTCGGCGAGTTTCAGCTTCTGCTCTTTGGCAAAGTTTCTTACCAGCGTTGATTTACCCACTTGCCTGGCACCCCTGATAATCAAAGGTTTTCGCCGTGTTTTATGGAACCAATGACTGAGTTGAGCTTCGCTGAGTCGTTTCATGGTAAATGACCTACAATTGAGTAAATGACATAATACCCCCATTTTTTAGCAATTTAAATGGCAAAATAGGGTTGTATTTTGTCAAAATCGATCAAGGGCTTACTTTT
>DRHD01000295.1 GCA_011049795.1 Porticoccus sp. | reverse complement strand
TATAAGAGACAGGATCAGCAGGGTGCTGATAATGTGTTCATCAAACAGGAGCCACAGCACCAGTAACACAGTGGAGGGTAGCGCGCACCAGATGGCAGCACGCATGCCGTAGAAAAAGGGCAGGGAGTGCAGGTTGCGAATACCACCAAGGGGCTGAGCCAATGCCACTGAGCGCCCGCGAGCCATGTAGTAGGCCACGGCACTGAGCGCAAGTAGAACAATTAATAAGTTGGCTGTTTGCATAACTGTTTCACTAACCTATTTTCGATAATTCAACGTTTCTACGACCCAACGCTATGAGCCAACGCTATGAGCCAAAGAGTTACTTAAAACTTTAATTCCCTTAAATAGGGAAGGCCTGACTATTGTCAGGCCCTAACTTATAACGGCAAGTGGGTGGACACCGCCATTAGATCGAACTAGTTAAGCTCTTCGCCTGTCATGGGCTGCTGGTTCTTAATCGATGCCGCATACTGTCCACGCAATTCAGCAGGCATGGGAATCATACCCTTTTCAGCCAGATAACCCTCTTCACCCCAGGCTTTCTCACTACTGAACTCGGCTAGGTAGCCTTCGATACCCGGAACGACACCTATATGTGCTTTCTTAACGTAGAAGTACAGTGGACGAGAGATGGGGTAAGACTTGTTGGCAATGGTATCGAACGCAGGTTCAACACCTTCAACAATGGTGCCCTGTACCCTATCGCTATTTTGATCAAGGAAGGAGAAACCGAAGATGCCCAATGCGTTGGGGTTAGCTACCAGTTTCTGAACAATCAAGTTGTCGTTCTCGCCCATTTCAATGTAGTGACCATCTTCACGAATTGCGTGTGCAACTGCCTTAAATACTGTTTTACCTTTTTTGTTAAAAGCACTTTCTGGAATACCCAGTTTGGCCATCAACATTTTGATCTCATCGGCATCCTTCGAACCGCGCAACGCAGCCAAGTCGGCAAATTTCTTTGCGCCACCTTCCATTGCCAGTTCAGAGAATGCATCACGAGTACCGGAAGTAGGGGGAGGTCCAAGCACTTCAATCTTTGTGTTCGGCAGTGCAGGGTTAACGTCTTTCCAAGTTTTGTAGGGGTTGGCTATCAGCTTGCCGTCAGGGCCAGGTACTTGAACAGCCAGTGCAAGAAATAAATCCTTACGCGTTAGCTGCATAGCGTCTTTCGCTTTAGAGTTGGCAACAACGATACCGTCATAACCAATCAACACTTCAATCACATCGGTGACACCGTTCTCCTGACAAAGCTTGTATTCAGACGCTTTCATACGGCGTGACGCGTTAGTGACATCTGGGTGAATGGTGCCAACACCTGAACAGAACAACTTCATACCACCACCAGAACCGGTAGATTCAACTTTTGGTGTGGCGTTTCCCGTGGATTTACCGAAACGCTCGGCAACCACAGTGGCAAAGGGGTAAACCGTTGAAGAACCCACGACACTGACATAGCCGCGAGCGGCCGCCAGCACAGTTGTGCTTGCTACAGCTAGCGCCATCGCAGCGCCAACAATGGCTAATTTATGAGTCTTATTCACTTTTGCCTCCAGGGCTTGTCGTTAATCATCGAACGACATACTAATTTTCAATGATGACAACTATATGAACCCTCTGTGACAGTAATGTGACAAAACGGCACGAAGCCGTTTTGTACCCAGAGGGCGTAAAGGCAAGAAACAAACCCCAGGATGAGTCCAGACACTATTGAACGTATAATGAGCAACCGTTTTTAAGGCCTAATAAAAATAATGCCTGTGACTACTAAATGCCTGTGACTACTAGCAGTACCCTTATCCGTGTTCTGGAACGGCTAGCCCGAGGTATCGACTGCTTTACTGAGTGGACCGGCCGAATCATTGCGTGGTTAACCTTGGCGATGATGGCCCTTACCTGCGTTGTTGTGGTGATGCGCTACTTTCTTGGGTCAGGCTCTATTGCCCTGCAAGAATCCGTCACCTACCTGCATGCACTGGTTTTTTTGCTGGGTGCCGCCTACACCTTAAAGCGCGGTGGCCATGTGCGAGTGGATATCCTCTACCAAAAATTTACGCCTCGTGGCCAGGCACTAGTAGATGCTTTAGGTGCTGTGCTACTTCTAATCCCTGTCAGCTTGTTAATTTTCATCTTCAGCTGGGACTATGTGGCCAACAGCTGGGCTGTTCATGAAGTCTCCAGAGAAACGCAGGGGTTGCCCTGGGTCTATCTGCTCAAAACCCTGTTACTGGTGATGCCGGCGACCATGCTGCTGCAAGGGGTGGCCGAAATTATTAAAAACCTGTTGTTCTTTTTCCGTCTTGGTGGAGAACATACTGGCGAGCAACAGGAGGGAATGGTCTGATGGCCGAATATATTCCCCTACTGATGTTTGTGGCGGTCTGCCTGGTATTGATGGCAGGCTACCCAGTAGCCTTTTCTCTGGCAGGTACTGCACTCTTATTTGCCATAGTCGGCAACATGGCCGGCCATTTCGATATGGCATTTCTTCACGCCTTGCCCAACCGGCTCTATGGCACCATTGATAACACCACCCTGATCGCCGTGCCGTTGTTTGTATTAATGGGCGTGATGCTGGAAAAATCCAAGCTGGCGGAAGACCTACTCGACAGCATGTCGCTGCTATTCGGCAAATTTAAAGGTGGCCTGGGTATCTCTGTCGTCATCGTAGGAATGCTGCTGGCAGCCAGTACCGGCATTGTCGGCGCTACCGTGGTGACTATGGGGTTGATGTCCCTGCCCACCATGCTGAAACGCGGTTATTCTCCCGCACTGGCCACAGGCTCTATTTGTGCCACGGGCACATTGGGGCAGATTATCCCACCCTCTATTGCGCTGGTGTTGCTGGGGGATATTCTCTCTAATGCTTACCAACAAGCCCAACTTTCGATGGGTATTTTCACTCCCAAAACGATGTCCATTGGCGACCTGTTTGTCGGTGCTGTTATTCCGGGCTTGCTGTTGGTGGTGATGTATATCGGCTATCTGATCATCATCTCCCGGCTCAAGCCAGATATCGCACCCGTTGCTGAAGTAGATGAGAACAATCGTCTCAGTGCCTTTCGCCTACTGAGAGGCCTGTTACCGCCGGTAGTATTAATCGTCGCCGTATTGGGTTCTATTTTGACCGGTATCGCCACGCCCACCGAAGCTGCAGGTGTCGGCGCATTTGGCGCCACCTTACTGGCCATCGCACGAGGGCAGCTCACGATTACACGGTTACGAGATGTTGCTCGTTCTACCACCGAAGTGACCTCGATGGTCTTTCTGATTCTTATTGGTGCTGCGGTATTTTCTCTGGTGTTTCGCGGCTTTGGTGGTGAGGAGCTGATAGAGGCGCTATTTCACGATATTCCCGGCGGGATCGTCGGTGCCACCCTTGTTGTCATGGTGGTGATATTCCTACTCGGGTTTATTCTCGACTTTATTGAAATTACCTTTGTAGTTGTGCCCATCGTCGCCCCCGTGCTGTTCGCCATGGGACTTGACCCGATTTGGCTTGGGATCATGATTGCCGTCAACCTGCAAACCTCATTTTTGACCCCACCCTTTGGTTTTGCCCTGTTCTACCTGCGTGGCGTAGCCCCGGATAGTGTTAAAACCAGTGATATTTATCGCGGCGTTATTCCGTTTATTGGTATTCAGATCTTGCTGATGTTGATGTTGGCTTTCTGGCCATCACTTGCCACTTGGCTACCCTCTGTGGTCTTCTAAGCAATCAACTGCTAATAAAGAGAACTACCAACAATTAGTAGTAATAACAATGTGAGGAGTCACCTGTGACAGCTATCAACCAACCACCACAACCCCGCGGGGACCTGACCCTACAGACTATCGCCATGCCGAAGGACACCAATGCCAATGGTGATATTTTTGGTGGATGGCTGCTCTCACAAATGGACCTCGGCAGCGCCATTCTTGCCCAGCGCACTGCTCAGGGGCGAGTCACCACCGTGGCCATCAGTGAAATGGCCTTTCTACGCTCTGTACCTGTCGGAGCCATTGCCAGCTGCTACTGCGAACTGATCAAAGTCGGCTGGAGCTCCATGACCATCAATGTGGAAGTCTGGATCAATATTGAGTCCACTAATGAACCCGCTAAAGTCACCGAAGGAGAATTTGTGTTTGTCGCAATTGATGATGAGGGTACAACTAGAGCGGTGCCAGAACAGAGCTAACAATGCGATCAGAGATACAACTCTTTTTAACTCACTGATAGACAGATAAAACTAATGGCTGATTCCTGTATTTGTAATCGCAATAAACCCTTCGATCAATGCTGTGGGCGCTTTCTTGTGGCTGGGCAAAAGGCCAAAACCCCAGAACAATTGATGCGCTCTCGTTATTCGGCGTATGCATTGGGTGGCTATGGGGATTATTTATTATCGACGTGGTTTTCTGCAACAGCGGCTGGGTTAACTGCCAAGGCACTTTCTGAAAAAAAGATGGAATGGGTAAAACTGGAAGTATTATCCAGCAACCAAACAGGTGATAAAGCCACTGTAGAATTTAATGCCTTTTATCACGAACCAGATCATTCCGAGGTTCAAGTGATGCACGAGGTCTCCGTCTTTCAACGGACATCGGGGCGCTGGCTGTATGTAGGTGGCGAGGTCTCTAGCCTACACTAATTATGACCTGACACTGGTTGACCACCCAGCTCGATCAACTTACCCTTCGTTACAATTTAATATCCACCTATGTTAGAGATTTACTATGTTCAAAATTATTATCATTATTATCGCGATTGCGATGGTTTTATTTCTGGCACAAAGAACACTAGCCAACAAAAAAGGAGCTACAGTGAATATACAAGAAGGCATTGAGTTTATGGCCGCCAATAAAGATGCGGAGGGCGTGCAGACTACCGCTTCTGGGCTGCAATATTTAGTGTTGACCGAGGGGACTGGTACTGAACATCCCGGCCCAACCGATATGGTGAAAGTGCATTATCACGGCACGTTGATAGATGGCACAGTATTCGACAGCTCTGTAGACCGTGGTGAACCGATCGGCTTTGGCTTGAATCAGGTTATCCCTGGCTGGACAGAAGGTTTGCAGTTGATGGTAGTTGGTGAAAAAACTCGATTGTTTATTCCCAGTGATTTGGCCTATGGCAACCGTAATATGGGCGTGATTGGCCCGGGATCAACATTGATTTTTGATGTGGAGCTTCTGGGCATTAACGAATAGTAGTACTCAGCTGATCCTGTAAGGGGCCAACTGATGTTGGCCCCTTTTTTATCGCTAAAACACCTCTTTCTCTGCCTCTATTCAGGCGACTTCTGCCTGTTCCAAATACTGCATTAACTCTTGGTAACCACCCACGTACTCTTCTCCATGAAAGATTTGAGGTACCGTGCTCACTGGTTTTCCCACCGTTGCTGCCAAATCTGCTGGACTGATACCCTCTTCATGAATGTCCACATAGCGGAAAGGTAATTCTTTGGATTCCAATACAGCCTTTGCTTGACGGCAGAAACCACAGGCTTGATGTCCAAAAATTGTATAACGTTGCATGGCTAACTCCAGTAGTTGCATCGGGCCTACTAACATTAGTTACATTTACTTCCTCATTGGCAAACACTATAGGCTAGAGAACACCAATAGCTCTACTTAATTATGGCTATCCAACCGATAGCGGTAACTAATAGCTCTTCCCTTACATCGGTTTTCTCAGCCACAACATTCGCAACAGCATGTAGGTGGCTGCCGCGGCCAGCAGGTGCTTGATACTGTGGCCGCTGATACTTCCCAGCAGCTGATGAATAGCATGGTCAAAATGCTCCATCACTTTGGCGAGGACATAGAAGATGAATACCCAGATTAAATCCCAGCTGCGGGTATAACGAGACTTATGGGTCACTACCACTGCGGGGATAATTAATAGAGGTAAAAACTGCACGAGTGCGTATAACCGTAAATCGCCTCTCCCTGCTTGCTCAGTAAAGTGCCAATAAATAACACTGGTAAAGCCGATTAGAAGAAGCGGGTAAAGCAAGTACAGCTGTAGCTCTCGTTTTAAATATTCCGATAATAATCCTGTGGTCAATGCCATAAAGCCTATGGTCATAGGCAGGCGATCCCAGACTAGGGTCTCATTACTAGGGTTAAGGTGAAACCAGGACGAGCCAAAACTGGTGAGAAACACGCCAAAAAAGAAAATACTATAGACTGGGGTTATTGAATAATTATCATTTATTAATTTTTTATTTTTATCTAAAATTAATCCAAATAATCCGATCAACAAAAAAGGAATGTTTGAAATGACATTGAAGAAATTATTCACACCAAGGTGATTATTTTTGTCAGAAAAATTATAATAGTTTTGCGGTTGTTCTATTGGACCAATAAAAATAAATATCGAAGCTATTAAACTAATAGAAAATATTATTATTAATTTTATTTTCATTTATATTATTTCTATAAAATTATTTATTCTTCTAATGTTTTCACCATCAATATAACATCACCCGTGTGAGGAATTAGCGGGTGGGCAACTATTGTTTCTCGACGAACTTCTTTAAAACCCTGCTCTTCATATAGTCGCTTTGCACTGGTATTTTGTTCGAAAACAATTAAGCTAATTTTATTAAATCGCCTCAACTTAGCTTGCTGATTTGCCAATGCCATAAATTGATGCCCAATACCCTTTCCGCGGTGTTCAGGAAATAATGCCATGCCACAAATATAGTAACTGTTGTCTTCCTCCAGCCGACTGTAAGGTGCAAGCACTGGGTCTTCATCCACTTCACCGGATGCCTTCATAGGGAAGGCCACCATCATCCCGGCAATTTCTCCGCCTACCTCGACAATCGTGCAGTTTGTATAACTGAAAACACTGTCTTCTCTCTCATAACGCCATTCACCTACGTCTAGTATTTCTTCTCCGGGTTTAATCAATTTAGCCCAAATATAATCAGCTACACCATCAGAGGAAATACTATATAACTCCGCGATAGTACGGCAGTCTTCTCTTTTTGCGGCACGAAACGAAATCATTTTTTTGGCATCTCCAAACCACTGTAGATAATTCTGACCCACTGGTCAGGCTTTAAAAAACCATCTCCCCAAATTGCGTCCAGTTCTTGGGTGGGTTTAGCAGCAACGGCTTCATCCGTTGTTTTCCCCTCGGCTTTGAGCTTTCGCAGTCTGACCAATACATCGCTAAGCATGTTCCTGTAGACCACTAATGCGGCTTTGTCCCCGACAAAACCATGACCGGGAATAATGACCGTATTGTCATTCGACATATTAATTATAGTCGTGGTCGCCTCAATCATACCGGCAAGACTGCCGCCATGCTCCACATCGATAAAGGGATAAAATCCGTTGAACCACACATCCCCGGCATGAATGACATTAGCATTTTTAAAATGAACCACGGAATCGCCATCCGTATGTGCATTGTGAACATGTCGCGCATGGATGGTTTCACCATTAAGGTGAAAACTGGTATCGGTACTAAAGGTAATAACTGGCAGAGCTTCTTTGGGTGATGCGGGTATTTGGGCATTAAAGGCGGCGAGCGTGTTGTCTACCGATAAACGCTTCCGGACATTGTCGTGTGCCACGATCAATGTCCCAGCCTTACCCAGGTTTTCATTACCCCCAGTGTGGTCATAATGCCAATGAGTATTAATTAAAAACCGCGGAATATCACCGCCCACTTTTTTAATTTCGGCGATCAACTTTTCTGTCAGTGGCGCAAACTGGTCATCGATTAAAAAAGTGCCTTCCTCTCCAATAAATACCACCAGATTACCCCCTTCAGCAATCATGGCATAGAGGTTATTCTTCACCTGAACCGTTTGGTATTCCACCGTTTTCCAGTGGTGGTCGGCCAAAACACTATTTGCCCAGACTAAGCCCAAACCAAACAAGAAACCTATGCTTTGTTTTAGCACGTTATTCATGGTGTATTTCTTCCAATATTTTTGAAAAACTACTGCTAGTGTAGTCCACCATGCTTAGGGTTCTAGCCTTTCTAACTACGATAAAACCCTTCTTTAGAATAAACCCTCAGTAGAAAGGTATCGCTCACCGG
>DRHD01000294.1 GCA_011049795.1 Porticoccus sp. | reverse complement strand
GGTTTCTGGCACCGCCAGTGCCAGCATTAATCATCAGTAGAGTGTTGCAGCAATCACCAGTAAACATGACCCGGAGCGATTAGAGGAGGGCATCGGGCTGCCGGCGCCGAAAACTGCTAGGTGCAGGCCATCCTCCAATGAGTCTAGGCTGTCGGATGACAGCACATAGGCGGTTGCCGTGCTCTGAATGGATAGGGTAGAGTAGTCAAGAATAAGGCGTTCGTTCCGCCTATACTCTTCAATATCGAGCCTAAGACAGACCAGCAACCCAACAATCACCTAGCAATTAGGTACGAAAAACGCATTACTGTTAAATTGTTCAAAATTTTATGCTTCACTGAACTTGCGATTAATTGATATGGACATGGTAAAACCCAACCCCAGTAAAATGGACAAAATCATTGCCCTACTTATTCTATCTATACTGGTTTTAGGCGCTTTAGCTTATTTCACCAAGATCTCCGCGTTTACCATATTGTTTAACGTGCTGGTATTTATCTGTGGATTTTGGCTATTTATGGGAAATTTAAAATCATTATCACTCTCCATAAATAGCGCTAACAAATTTCGTCGATCGGTCAAACACTTATCCAATATTTATCAAGGGATAACTCTAACGTGGCAGAAGTAAGCACTGTAACGGTCTACGCCGTGGGCGTACCGATTATCTTATTGATGATCGCCGCAGAAGCGATTGTCTCGGCATGGAAAGGCTACCGTTTTTACGACGCTCGGGATACCGTAGGTACAGTGGGAATGCTGGCAGGCAATATTGCCATGGCAGGGCTGACCAAGGGTTTTGCCTTTATCGCGTATCTCTACCTCTACAACCACTTTAGCCCTGTTAAAATAAATGATTTGATACCCACCTGGGCAGTTTGGGTTCTGACTTTTGTCGCCATTGATCTGAATTTTTACTTCTATCACCGTCTTAGTCATCGCGTGCGCTGCCTTTGGGCGGTCCATATGAATCATCATTGTAGTGAAGAGATGAACTTTACCGTGGCTAGAAGATGAAAATCTCATAAGCTGCATTATTGGTTTTATTCTAATTGATGAACTACTGCATGGCTGGGTACACAATTTTGCCCACCAGCGCACGCCCAAAAACCCGTACCTAGCGAAATTACAGCGCTGGTATAAAGTAACCCACCGCACTCATCATATGCACGGTGGGCCTGATAATCGTGGCGAACTGGGCGTGAGCCAAACCATCGTTGTGGGTTGGGGTTGGGCATTCACATTGCCCAACTACTGGTTTGGTTATATCTGCCTTTACTTGGGGTTAGTCGAAGCCTGGGCTATTGGTACCGTCATTAAAAGTGTGTGGGGGATTCATACCCACGCCAATCTCGATTATGACTTGAAATTACTAAATCACAAAAACCCAATAATATCGAAAACCATGTTCGCACTGTGTCATATCTTTACTTTCCCCACTCAACATCACCAACACCATAGTCGCAGTAAAAACGCGGGCAGCAACTTGCAAAATATGCTGGCAATATATGATTGGCTGTTATGGAAAAAACTGGTAATCGCCTATCAGCGTCCTAAAATTTATGGCTGGCGTAAAAATGAAAAGGAAGAAAGCAATACTCTGTACCGGTACTTTTATCGATCCTTCAACAATCGCAAACCATAAGCGATACTGTCATACCTTCTAAATATTTATAAGGGTAATCCAATTGATAAGCAATCAAACATCCAAAACAAATGTTAAACCCAAGGAGATTCAGTCTCATGAAGTTATTATTATCGGCGCGGGTTTTACCGGTATTGCCGCGGCGATCAAGTTACGTCAAGCCGGTGTAGATTTTCTACTATTAGAAAAAGCCAATGAAGTGGGTGGTGTTTGGCGAGAAAACACCTATCCAGATTGCGCTTGTGATGTGCCCTCTACATTCTATTCCTATTCATTTGCGCCCAACCCAAACTGGAAACGACTCTTCGCCGAACAAGAAGATATCAAGAAGTATAGTCAGGATACCGCCTCAAAATTTGGCATTATGAGCAATATTCGCTTCAATCATAATCTCACTAAAAGCCGCTGGAACGAATCAGAAAAACAATGGGACCTTGAGACCAGTGGCGGCCATTATAGCGCACGCTTTGTCATTATGGCCTGTGGCCCTATGCACCAACCGTTGATTCCCCAAATCCTGGGCGTAGAAACCTTTAGCGGCAAGACCTTCCATTCGGCTACTTGGGATAATGACTACGACCTCACGAATAAGCGAGTCGCCGTCATTGGCTCGGGCGGATCAGCTATTCAGTTTCTACCGGCCATTCAACCGAAAGTAAAACAGCTAACCTTATTCCAGCGAACGCCACCTTGGGTATTGCCCAAAGCCGATGCAAAAATATCCAAGCGCTGGCAAGCTATATTTAAAGCACTGCCGTTCACCCAAACAATTTTTAGGAAGATGTTGTTTTTACAGTTTGAATTTATCAATCACAATCTTAAACACGCCTGGCTTTCCAAACGTCTTGAACTGGCCGCCACCAAGAACATTCATCGTGGCGTGAAAGATTCGGGGCTACGGAAAAAACTGACTCCAGATTATGCACTGGGTTGTAAGCGCATACTATTATCCAACAATTGGTATCGCGCCCTGGCCAAAGAGAATGTAGATGTGGTTTCAAGTGTTGTTGAAATTCAAGGCAACAAGGTCATCTCCAGTGACGGTTCAAGCTGCGAAGTGGACGTCATCATTTATGGCACTGGCTTTGAGGTATCCAACCCACCGATTGGAAAAATCGTCATTGGAGCCAATGGCAAAACTCTTGCCGATCAATGGAACGGATCACCTGAAGCCTATATGGGCACCATGACCGATAACTGCCCAAATTTATTCTTAACCCTGGGGCCAAACTTATACACCTATACCTCGGCCTTCGTCATCATTGAAGCACAAATAAAATACATTACCAGCGCCATCAAGAAGGCCAGGTCGAAAAATATCTCCACCATCAAGGTGAACCTTGACACCAGTGATGCGCTTAATAAACAAATTCAGCATTCACTGCAAGGCACAGTATGGAACAGCGGTTGTTCCAGTTATTTTATCGATAGAAACGGCCGCAACAGCATCAATTGGCCCTGGACCGCCATGACACTGCGCCGACATTTTAGTAATTTCAAGTTAAATGAATACCTAATCGAAAAAAAGGCAGCACCCGATTGTGAGACCGCGGGGTAATCCCCCCATTAATAACCGAAGTTAAAAGTAGAGAGTTATGCCGCGTTCGGCCAGCAGATCTTCGATATCCCAACAGCTAAGATTGAAACGGTAGTAGAGCCAAGCGGTATGGCTGTTGAGAACGGGAGGAAATCGACGGCGTTTATAAGTATTCTGTCGCAGCCTCGGTTTACGGACCAGCCAACTAGCACAGGGTTCTGCGTGAAAATTTTTCTACCTAGTGTTTTAACACCCAGAACTAACCAGTTCAATAAGTGGAAATGTTTCTCCACCGTCTATTTGTTTGTATTGAACATAGCAGCTGTCAACGCTTGGTATTGACCACCGCGTAAGCTTACTGTTGGGATTTGTTACTTCAAAGCCTGATGAGCTAATAAGATCATGAATTTCCCCCTCTCGACTTAAAGTTCCAGCCTCTGGGTAACCGCCTATTAGCATAAATCTTTGGCCATAGGCAGGCAAAAAAACATATAGATTAGGCCAAGATGGCAAGTTACGACATTCCTCATAGACAATACAGGCCCCTCGTAAATTTCCGACAGCCGACTCTAGCGAGCCTCTCATTGCCTTTAGTGTTGAGAGGCGAGCGCCGGAGCTAAAGTTTATAAACTTGGGCAACGCTGTAGCCGCCAAAACCCCTATAACAACGATTACTGCAACCAATTCTATTAACGTGAATCCTGAATTTCCCGATAGAGACGAATTACTTTTTAACACAGTCATAAATAAGTTATGTTTTTTCCCAGGTTGAGAAAGTGCCCAAGAGAACTAATTGAGTTGACGATACTACCCTAGTGGGTTGCTTGTCGCTAATCAGGTTAGCAAATGAGCTAAATCACAACGGCCAAACAGCTCTATTGCGGAGTAGGCTTTGTTAGTCTTCCGACGAGTGAAGCCTAGACCCGCGAGGCCGAGGCCTAACAAGGCGAGTGAGCCGGGCTCAGGTACGGAGGTTGTAAGATACCGGCCTCGGATATGTGTCCCGGTGAAAGTGGAACCGGTATTTGTATAAGTAAAGGTCACACTCGTTGCAGCCGTTGAAAACGCAAATCAGTCATATTTGTTAAGTTGACCGTGCCCAGTCCACGGCTAAAGATGACGTCGCCACCGAATACGCCGGGTAGGGAGAATACCGTTAGCAGTTCCGCCTAACTGTCGAAAGCACCATAAGGCGTCTATACTTGATCGAGAGTTGACGCCGGGTATAAAAACGGAGAGAAAAGAATGCCTACTTACGAATTTGAATGCAAAGAATGCGGCCAGAAATTCAATTTAATGGAATCCATCGACGCGCACGAAAAACATAACGAGAAATGCCCGAAATGCAGTGGCAATGATATCAAAAGTTTAATTAGTCTAGTGAATGTTAAAACGTCAAAAAAGTCGTAGGCTAGTAAGGAATTCACTATACAGGCGAACACTGCATCTACACTCCAATGAGGATAGGCTATCTTGTCTACCATAGTTACTAATTGCGCCAATGAAAAGTAACGCTAGCCATTCATAGGGCATACTACTATTTTTCGACTAGATCCAACTCAGGTTTTCGCCCTTGGC
>DRHD01000293.1 GCA_011049795.1 Porticoccus sp. | reverse complement strand
TGTCATCACCTTTTCCGAAGAACCCAGACTGGCCTACGACCGAGTACAGTTAAGTGCCTACTTTTCCGGTTCCACCGCTGATGACCTAGCACTCACCAGCGAGGGCTACTACCAGGAACGCGGTGTTAACTTTGTCCTTAATGACAAGGTCGTGAGCATTAACAGATCTGAAAAATATGTGGTGACGGCCAGTGGTCGTCAAGAGAAATACGACAAGCTGGTGCTGGCAACAGGGTCATATCCCTTTGTGCCCCCTATTCCCGGAAAAGATCAGGATCACTGCCTGGTTTATCGCACAATTGAAGACCTTGAAGCGATCACACATTCAGCTGAGACCAGTAAGGTCGGTGTTGTCGTCGGTGGGGGTCTATTGGGACTCGAGGCCGCCAGTGCCCTGACAAACCTTGGGCTTGAAACCCATGTGGTCGAGTTTGCGCCCCGGTTGATGGCCGTTCAGCTGGATGAAGGCGGCGGCAAACTATTGCGACGCAAGATTGAAGATCTTGGCCTCACTGTTCACACAGAGAAAAACACCCAGGAAATTGTTGCCGGTGAAACCTGCCGCTACCGTATGAATTTTGCGGATGGCTCCTTTCTGGAAACCGATATGGTGCTGTTCTCCGCAGGGATTCGCCCTCAGGATGAACTGGCTCGAGAGTTCGACCTGGAAATGGGTGAACGCGGCGGTATTGTCATTAACAATCAATGCCAAACCTCTGACGAAGATATTTATGCCATTGGCGAATGTGCCCTCTGGGAGGGCCGAATTTTTGGTCTGGTAGCCCCCGGCTACACCATGGCCAAGGTGGCCGGATCACATATTACCGGTGGAAATGAATCCTTCACGGGTGCCGATATGAGCACCAAGCTCAAGTTACTGGGTGTTGATGTGGCCAGTATCGGTGATGCACACGGCAATACGCCGGGCGCACAGAGCTACATCTATACCGATGAAGTGAATGAAATCTATAAACGACTGGTGGTTTCTGAAGATAACACCCGTTTGCTGGGTGCCGTATTAGTAGGCGATGTAGAAGCCTACGGAAACTTACTGCAATTTAAACTCAATGATATGGCTCTGCCGGAAAACCCGGAGGCTCTTATTGCACCATCCCTTGGTGACACACCGATGATGGGAGTGGAAGCCTTACCCGACACGGCCCAGATCTGTTCCTGTTATGACGTATCCAAAGGCACACTATGCAGTGCCGTACAAAATGGTTGCACGGATCTAGGTGCCATTAAAGCAGAAACCTCTGCGAGTACCGGCTGCGGTGGCTGTGCCGCCATGGTCAAGCAAGTGGTGGACAGCGAGTTGGCCAACTTGGGGATTGAAGTCAATAATAATCTTTGTGAGCACTTTGACTACTCACGCCAAGAACTGGCTGACATTATCAGAATTAAGGGCATCACCACTTTTGACAAGTTACTGTCTGAATACGGCACAGGCCTGGGCTGCGAAATCTGTAAGCCTACAGCGGGCTCTATTCTCGCCTCCTATGGCAACGAATATATCCTGAAGAAAGAACATATTGGGCTACAAGACACCAATGACATCTATCTGGGTAACATGCAGAAAGATGGCACCTACTCCGTAGTACCTCGTGTACCCGGTGGTGAGATCACCCCGGAAAAATTAATTGTGCTAGGTGAGGTAGCAAAAGAATACGACCTCTACACCAAAGTCACTGGTGGTCAACGCATCGACTTATTTGGCGCACAGCTACATGAACTACCTGAAATCTGGCGCAAACTGATTGATGCCGGCTTCGAAACCGGCCACGCCTATGGCAAATCCCTGCGCACAGTCAAGTCCTGTGTGGGCAGTACCTGGTGTCGCTATGGTGTTCAGGACAGTGTGTCCATGGCCCTTGCAATCGAGGACCGCTACAAAGGGCTGCGTTCTCCTCACAAAATCAAAATGGCTGTTTCTGGCTGTACCCGTGAGTGCGCGGAAGCCCAAAGTAAAGATGTCGGCATTATTGCCACTGAAAATGGCTGGAACCTCTATGTCTGTGGTAACGGTGGCATGCGCCCCCGCCACGCCGACCTGTTTGCCACTGATCTCGATGATGAAACCCTAATCAAATATGTCGACCGGTTCCTTATGTTCTACATCCGAACCGCAGATCGGCTACAACGTACATCGGTCTGGCTGGAAAATCTTGAGGGAGGCCTCGATTACCTGAAAGAAGTCATCATTGATGACAAGTTGGGAATCTGTGAGGAACTGGAAAGTGAAATGACCAAGGTCGTTGGTACTTATCAATGTGAGTGGAAAACTACCATTGAGGACCCGGAAAAACTCAAGCGCTTTAGTCACTTTATCAATGCCGATGAGCCCGACAGCAATCTCGCCTTTGTAAAAACACGAGGCCAGCGCCGTCCGGCTACTGAAGCAGAAAAAATCACTGCAATAGAAGTTGTGGAGTAAAACATGAGTACTAAAATCAACAATGAATGGGTCAGCATTTGCCAGGACCAGGACCTTTTAGCCAACACGGGTCTGTGCGCTCTACACGATGGTGAACAAGTGGCTATTTACAAAATTAGCCCATGTAAAGAATACAGCCAGGATTTATATGCCATTTCCAACTATGACCCCATTGGCAAAGCTAATGTTCTTTCCCGGGGTATTTTGGGAAGCATTAGTGACCACTTGGTGGTGGCCTCACCACTCTACAAACAGCATTTCGACCTCGTCTCAGGTGAATGCCTGGAAGACCCGGAGTACCGGGTTAAAACCTACGAGATACGACGTTTCAATGACGAAATTCAATTGAAGAAAACTGCCCAATAAACAACTGGCCAATAACAGGTCGTGTTAAACACCTGAATACTGACTGCCCACCTGTGAATGCCCACTTGGGACGATCAAGTAAAACTGCCGAGTAAAAACCGGAGCTATTATGACCACAGAACCTTTCAATATATTTTCCTTCAAAGGAAAGATGAAAACGCTCCACATGAGCTGGTTTGCTTTTTTTATTACCTTTTTCGTGTGGTTTAATCACGCACCCATGCTACAGGCCATTGCCCACTCACTGGGTCTGTCAGGCTCTGAGATAAAAACACTGCTGATCCTCAACGTGGCACTCACCATTCCAGCCAGGGTGATCACCGGCATGCTGACGGATCGGTTTGGACCAAAGATCGTCTATTCCGGCTTATTAGCCCTCTGCTCCATTCCCTGCTTTATGTTTGCCATGGCGGACACCTTCACTCAAGCCGCCCTGGCGCGCTTTCTACTCGGCTTTATCGGCGCAGGATTTGTGGTCGGTATCCGGCTAGTCAGCGAGTGGTTTCCTGCCAATGAACTAGGTACTGCCGAAGGTATTTATGGTGGCTGGGGTAACTTCGGTTCTGCCGCAGCTGCATTTTGTTTGCCCGTCCTGGCCCTAGTCTTTGGTGGTGATGATGGCTGGCGCTATGCCGTCGGGCTGACAGGACTGATCAGCCTGCTGTTCAGCATTGTTTTCTACAAAAACGTATCTGATACACCCAAGGGGTCTACCTACTTCAAACCTAAACACAGTGGCGCCATGGAGGTCACCAGCAAAGGCGACTTCTTCTTCCTGCTCGGAATGAAAGTGCCCATGTATGCAGCACTTGCGCTATTAAACTGGAAGCTCTCACCTGCGGGCGTTAGCCTAATATCTGAAACGGTTTGTATTGCCATCTATGTAAGTTTGGTGCTGCTTTATGCCTATGAAGTCGTCCTGACATGGAAGGTGAACCGGGACGTTTTTGTCAAACCCGTACCAGAACTGCATCAGTATAAATTCAGGCAAGTGGCGGTATTGAACGTACTCTATTTCGCGACCTTTGGCTCAGAACTCGCGGTGATCTCCATGCTGCCGCTATTTTTTGCCGATACTTTTGAACTCACCCCGGTGGTGGCTGGCATGGTAGCTTCAGCCTATGCCTTTATGAACCTGATGTCTCGCCCCGGTGGTGGCTGGCTATCTGACCGCTTTGGCCGCAAACCCACCCTATTGATTTTGACGGCAGGTTTGGCTGTAGGCTATTTCCTAATGGCCATGGTTGATAGCCAGTGGCCCGTCTGGCTGGCAGTGATTGCTGCCATGGCTTGCTCCTTTTTTGTTCAGTCCGGAGAAGGCGCCGTCTTCGCCACCGTACCTTTAATCAAACGTCGCCTCACTGGACAGATCGCCGGGATGACCGGTGCCTATGGCAACGTAGGTGCCGTGGTTTACCTGACCGTTCTTTCAATGGTGGAATACCAAACCTTCTTTCTTGTTATTGCAGGAACCGCCATATTAGGTTTTATCACGCTATTATTGATGGAAGAACCGAAGGGAAGTATGGCCGAAATTCACGAAGATGGTTCCGTTGAATTAATCAGCGTCACCTAAGAATAGCGACAACTGGAGACACCATAACTGTGACTGCCGCCGCCATATCTGCTGAATCAGTATCTGTCGAATCAACACGGGTTGATTCTCAGCACCAGGCGTTACCCTCTGAACTGAGGGTGACATTTGGTGGGCACTCCATTGCTGGCATTAAAAAGAAAAATGAAGATGCTTTTGCAGCGTACTTACCGTCATCAAAGGGAGTCAATCAGCTCAAGGGCATTACCGCTTGTATCGCCGATGGTGTCAGTTGTAGTGAGAATGCTCAGCTGGCTAGCCAAACAGCCATCACCCATTTCATTGATGATTACTACAGCACACCAGAGAGCTGGACAGTCCAGACATCTGCTGCCCGTGTCCTGTCATCACTCAATGCTTGGCTTTACCACCATGGACGACAGGACTATCAACCCCAAAATGGGGCAGTAACTACCCTTAGTGCAACCATTTTTAAATCAAGAACGGCCCACTTATTCCATGCTGGTGACAGCCGCATTTACCGGCTTAGAAATGGCGAGCTGGAACAGCTTTCTACTGATCATTGCAATCATGGTTCAGGGGGTAAAACTTATCTGACCCGAGCACTGGGGATGGATAGCCATCTGGAAGTGGACTACATCCAGACAGAACTGGAGCAGGGAGATCTATTCCTACTTACCACGGATGGCGTACATGATGTGCTGACACGCAATGACCTGGCCTCATTAATTAAATCCTCCACAGCCCGTCCATCTACAAACCAGCCCACCGAAATCCATTCTACCGAAAACACGCTGGAAGACATTGCAGCAACGATTGTCGATCGTGCGCTATCCAAGGGTAGTGAAGATAACCTGAGCTGTCTGTTAGTGCGTATTGAAGAATTACCGATGGAAGATATTAATGATCTCCATCGAAAATTAACCCATAAAACAATTCCGCCGGTCATGGAACCGGGGATGAACATTGATAATTATACCGTTCAACAGGTGCTCTACAGCGGAACACGCAGTCACCTGTACCTAGTCACGCACCCGGATCATAGCAATCGGCTCGTACTAAAAGCCCCATCGGTTAACTTTGCCGAGGATGCCCAATACCTCGAAGGATTCATGCGTGAGGAGTGGGCAGGAAGACGCATCGATAACAAGGGGGTGATGAAGATCTTACCCCAGGATGATAAAAGTAAATTTCTTTACCATCTCTGTGAATACATCGATGGACAAACCCTGCGGCAATGGATGTATGACAACCCACAGCCATCGCTGGAAAAAGTAAGAGCCATTAGTCAGGGCATTATTCAATCACTACGGGCATTTCAACGGCTCGGCATGGTTCACCGCGATCTGAAACCTGAAAATGTGATCATTGATAAAAATGAACAGATAAAATTGATTGATTTTGGCACAGTACAAGTCAGCGGACTCAATGAAATAAGTAGTCCGCTTAATGAAGAATTCCCGGTAGGTTCCGTCGACTATATCGCTCCAGAATACCTAATGGGCCAGCGGGGAACCTACCGGTCAGACCTGTTTTCACTGGGGGTCATCATCTACGAAATGTTGTCGGGAAAACAGCCGTTCAATTTATCAAACACGCATAGAAGAACACCAAAGCATTTTGGCGAATGGCAATATCATTCGGCACAGGAATACCGTTCAGATATACCACTATGGTTGGATCTTGCTTTGGAAAAAGCCACAAACCCTAACCCAACAGGACGATATTCAGCCTTATCTGAGTTCTACGCAGATCTCTGCACACCCAATAAAATCATGGTAAATAAGCGTGAGCAATCTCCACTGCTGGAACGAAATCCGGTTCGCCTATGGAAGATGGTCTCGGCCTTGCTCTTGATCATTGTTGTTCTTCAGGCGGCCTTATAGAGTGACTTGAACCAAGGTGGCCGTGAAGGTCCGTGTAAACAGATAACACAAAATTTTGGAGACTAAGTACCAATGAACCATTCAAGTACTACCCCAAGTACAATCCAAGCAAAAGATATCATGCACGCAGAAGTACTCACTGTGTATGAAGGATGGTCCATACAACGTCTAGCCAACTTCTTTATGAAACACAAAATCTCTGGTGCACCCGTTATTGCAGCTGACCATGAGTTAGTGGGTGTCGTCAGCGTTTCAGATATCTTCCATTTTGAGAACATGGGTGAAGAACAACGGAAGTCTGCTCTACAAACCTGTTACCGCGACGCAACCAATACTGAACCCAATGTAATTGATCTCGAAAGCTGGAGTAAAAGTGCCCAGTATCACTGCACAGTCCACCAAATTATGGCGCCCCATGTAATCAGTGTGACCGAAAACTCGTCGCTATCAGAAGTTGCCACGCTAATGTTGGAACAAAATATTCACCGGGTATTCGTCACCTGTGACAACTGTATTTCAGGCGTCATTTCCACCTCGAATATTCTTCAGGTTTTGGCAAGCGATGAAACAGTATTGACCAAGGTCAGGCATACGGCCTAAAAGTTAGTATTGAGCACCCAATCCCTAAGACTATCAGCCACTAATGACTAAGGGGTGCGGCATTTTGTCACATCCCAAGGTCTGTCGAGCACAGTAACATTACGTCTTTCCAATCCTGCCGGAGAGACTTAATTCGTGAAGAACACCACCGCAGCTTTAACCTCGGCATTACTGGCCACTCTAACAGCCAATACCTATGCTGAGCATAGTGATTTAGAAGAAATTAGTGTCACAGG
>DRHD01000292.1 GCA_011049795.1 Porticoccus sp. | reverse complement strand
CCACAGCATGAAGTGTCCATTGCCATGGTCGGTAAATATATGGAGCTTCAGGATGCTTACAAATCTCTCAATGAAGCTTTAATCCATGCGGGTATCCGCAACCAGGCTAAAGTGAATGTTCGTTATATCGACTCCGAGGATCTGGAAAAAGATATGTCCCTAGTGGATGGCTGCGATGCCATTCTGGTTCCCGGTGGTTTTGGTGAGCGTGGCATTGCAGGCAAGATTATGGCCGTAAATTACGCTCGGACAAACAAGGTTCCCTATTTGGGGATTTGTTTGGGTATGCAAGTTGCGATGATTGAGTTTGCCCGAAATGTTTGTGGCATCGAGAATGCCAACAGTACTGAATTTGATAAAAATACGCCTGATCCCGTGATCGGTTTGATTACTGAATGGATTGATACTGAGGGCAATGTAGAAAAGCGTAGCAAGGATTCCGATATGGGCGGAACCATGCGGCTCGGTGCCCAAAAAAGTTATCTGGTCGATGGCACGATGGCCAAAGATATTTATGGGGCAGAAGATATTCTAGAGCGTCATCGCCACCGCTACGAAGTTAACAACAACTATGTGCCGGCATTGCAGGAAGCCGGCTTACAAATTGGTGGCTGGTCAGAAAACAAGAGTCTGGTAGAGATTGTAGAAATTCCTGACCACCCTTGGTTCTTTGCTTGTCAGTTCCACCCGGAATTTACCTCTACGCCTCGCCAGGGACATCCACTGTTCACCAGCTTCGTAGAGGCAGCCTTAAAACAGGCAGGGAGAGTTTAATCATGTCCCAGCCCAGTGTGACCATTGATGTCAGGGGAATACCTGTCGCTAACGACAAGCCCTTTGTGCTTTTCGCTGGGATGAATGTACTTGAGTCACGTGACCTTGCCATGCAGGTCGCTGAGCACTATGTCGAAGTGACAAGTAGGTTGGGTATTCCCTATGTCTTTAAGGCCTCGTTCGATAAGGCCAATCGTTCTTCTATACATTCTTACCGTGGGCCAGGTATGGAAGAAGGCCTCAAAATATTTGAGGAAATAAAACAGACATTTCAGGTGCCGGTTATTACCGATGTCCATGAAATTCATCAGGCGCAACCGGTTGCTGACATTTGTGACATTATTCAATTACCCGCATTTCTGGCTCGACAGACTGACTTGGTGAAAGCCATGGCCGAGACTGGGGCTGTGATCAATGTGAAGAAGCCGCAATTCCTGAGTCCATCACAGATGGGTAATATCGTCGATAAATTTCGTGAGTGTGGCAACGAAAAAGTGATGTTGTGCGAACGCGGTGCTTGTATGGGCTATGACAATCTTGTGGTCGATATGCTTGGTTTCCGTACCATGAAAGAGATCAGCGGTGGGTTACCACTCATTTTTGATGTTACCCATGCATTGCAGTGTCGAGATCCCATGGGCGCTGCTTCCGGCGGGCGACGCCATCAAGTGGCCGAGTTGGGCCGTGCTGGTATGGCTGTTGGGCTGGCAGGCTTGTTTCTAGAAGCTCACCCGGATCCGGACAATGCTAAATGTGATGGGCCCAGTGCATTACCACTGGATAAGCTGGAGCCATTTTTGGTTCAGATGAAAGCCATTGACGACCTGATCAAATCCCAGCCTGAACTTGTATTAAATACTGATGTTTAGAGCTGAGACTCAGAGCTGAATACTTAGAGTTGATGCTCAGAGTTGATTCTCAGAGTTGAAAGTTATCTAGCCTGACACTGACGGCTAATCCCGAATAATAAAAACTGAGTGCTAAACAGCATCAGTTTTAACATGGAGAAATAAATGAGCAATATTGCAGATGTTCGTGCCTACGAAATTCTCGATTCCCGAGGAAACCCCACAGTTGAAGCAGACGTCATTCTGGAAAATGGCATTGTGGGTTCGGCCTGTGCACCCTCAGGTGCCTCCACCGGTAGCCGCGAAGCATTAGAGCTACGTGATGGTGATAAAAGCCGTTACTTGGGTAAAGGTGTACTTACTGCTGTTGCCAATATCAATATCACCATCAGAGAATTATTGATCGGAAAGGATGTGACGGACCAGCGAGGGCTGGACCAGCTCATGATTGATGCTGATGGCACTGAAAATAAAGAAAAGCTCGGTGCCAATGCCATCCTTGCTGTATCTCTCGCCGCTGCAAAAGCCGCGGCTCAAGACAAGGGTGTTCCCCTGTACGCACATATTGCTTAAATTAATGGCACTGCCGGTCAGTACAGCATGCCGGTACCCATGATGAACATTATTAACGGTGGAGAGCATGCCGATAACAATGTTGATATTCAGGAATTCATGGTGCAGCCCGTGTCGGCGAAAACATTTTCTGAAGCACTTCGAGTGGGCGCAGAAATATTCCACTCACTGAAGAAAGTACTCAGCAGCAAAGGACTAAATACAGCCGTAGGTGACGAGGGTGGATTTGCCCCTAATCTGTCGTCGAATGCCGAGGCATTGGCTGTCATTAAACAGGCTGTGGAGGCCGCCGGTTACGTGCTGGGTGAAGACGTTACACTGGCGCTGGATTGTGCGTCTTCTGAGTTTTATAAAGACGGCCAGTACAATCTCGCTGGAGAAGGTAAAGTCTACAGTGCCGAAGGCTTTAGTGATTTTCTGGCAGAGCTTTGTGATCAATACCCGATTATTTCCATTGAAGATGGTCAGGACGAATCTGACTGGGATGGCTGGAAGTATCAAACGGAAAAGCTGGGACACCGTATTCAGT
>DRHD01000291.1 GCA_011049795.1 Porticoccus sp. | reverse complement strand
ATCTAAGATTGCGGAGGAGCTATTTAATATATTCATGCCGCTATTCTACAGAGGCATGGTGCAAAGATACACCGATTGAATCAATTGACATAATAATTCGGCAAGCAGAAAGAGGGATCACTCGGCGGAGCTGTTACTTGTGCTGTACCTTATGATGGCAATCATTGAGAGAATTCCATCGCTGCTTCTCTCTTGGCCGGCCAGTAAATATCCTTAATCGCCTCAAAGGATTGACTAAGATCTTTATGAATTTGAGCACTTCCCTCACGGTATTTGGATATTACAAACGCCAGTCTTC
The DNA here is from genome assembly GCA_011049795.1 of Porticoccus sp. The sequence goes on along the minus strand of DRHD01000291.1, from coordinate 5,526 downwards.
GTTTACGAATGAGGCTGCCGTTCAAGTCCGGAACAGGATTTATTTTTAACATTTCCTTCACCGGCTCTTCGTAATTCAACATATAGTCAGCCCGACCACTGGCCAGTATCTTTAGCGCACTGGCGTGCCCGCTAGATTTAAGAACGGACAACGACTCCCCTGATTCAGACAGATCTGAATTAGCCTGATCAACTATGTTGGAATATGTAAAGCCATTGATCACAACCAGTTTTTTATTGCCAACATCTAACAGAGAATTAGCCGGCTTAGTGCCGTTCATGTACCACAGTTTCAAGGTGATAGAAAAAGGGTCGACTGGAACTTCTACAACATGAGCTTGAAGCGCGGGTGTGTCAGCAACACCCAGCCATAAATCAATCTCTCCCGCTTTCAACATAAAATAAATTCTGGCATTGGGTGCTGAAAAAAACTCTCCATGATATCCCGCATTTTCAACAGTTTTAAGAAAAAGATCTATATAGATGCCTGCTGGTTTACCTGCACTATCGGTATAGGTATAAGGGGGAAATTCCGTATAGGCTGCACGCAGCAACCGTCGAGATGAGCTGTCACCTGAAATTAACTGAGAGCTCTCTTCGCTCGCATACCCAGCATGAGAGTTAACAAACAATATGAACAGTATTAATAAATGGGGCATGGCTCTCCAAAGCAGTTTTACTCAGCACTACGCTTGATCATTTTCGATAGCCTGTCTAGGTACCCGCTAGCGGCAGGCTATCATCTGATGATAGTACTCCCCCCCATATAAGACACCAAAAATCGGAACCAGGCCCTAGCCTATTGGCGCATAAATTCAGCATTTGACATGGCAGCCTTGGAGATACTCAATTTCGTTGCTTGTCATGACCCTTTACGCATAAGAAATATGCCCAAGCAATTAGGATTAGTTGCAAGGGACCCCTTATTAGCAAATAGATCGGCCCCCATTGATGTCCACCTAAGCCTATACCATTCAATGCAGAATAAATATTTGCGGGAAAGAAAATCACGAATACAACGATAGCGGCTTTGGCGGCTGTAAGTTGATATTTTGGCAAAAACAAAGCTATACCGATCAACAATTCAAGTAAGCCCGTAAAGTAGACAAGCATTAGACGAAAAGGAACCCACGGGGGCAACATTTCCACCATTCCAGCACTTTTCGCCAGATGCCCAACAAAGAAAAATATGAAAGCGACACCTAATCCCCAGCTGGCAAATTTAGTAACATCTAGAGGAACTTATCTTACTTTGGAATACAAAAAGCCGAAACCCAGCGGACTGGACAACAAAATCAGTATTATTATTGGGGTAAGCATAATTATTTTCTCTGTGGGCCATAACAATATATTAGCTTTTGCCAGCGGTTCATTGCCATTGAAAAATGGCTTAGCTCTGAATCGTCTTCGTTTCCCTCGGATGATACATAGATCATGCCTTCCCTGGAAGCACTCCCGAATCCTCTCCCCTAATCCCTCGTCATATGCCATCAGGTAACATCCGTATTGATATCTTTGGCTAAACAGCTTGAGCTCGCAATCGAAGTCTAACGGGTTTTTGTAAATGCTGACAATTACCGATGCTCTGAACTCGCTTTGACCTTTCCCCCAGAAATCGGACCATGGACTTGATGAGATTTCCTGCTACTTGAGGGGGCCAGACTTTGAGCGTGAACTTGCAGACAAAACATGCACAACAGCAAGGTCGTGAAGTACCGGCTCTCTAGCCTCTTTCCACCCCGGATTGCCATTCACTCGACAGTGGGTAAGCCAGCAATTGTTTCCGCAACTGAATCCATGCTAATGGGTTTGACCAAGTAGTTGTCCATGCCCGAGGCAATGCATTTGTCGAGGTATTCTTTCACCGCATGGGCCGTTAATGCAATAATTGGGCAGGCCGGTATATTCAGGTCCTGTTCCAACTGCCTAATAATCCTAACGGCTTCAAAGCCATCAATTCCTGGCATTTCACAATCCATAAAAATAACGTCATAGTTGCTGGTATGTTTGTTGAGATTGCGGCTTTTGAATTTTTCAACAGCGCTTAAACCATCTTCTGCATGATCAATGGAGTGCCCTAGCTTGCGCAAAAAGGCCGACACCACCAGGAAATTAACCATGTTGTCTTCCGCCACCAAGACATGCAGCAAACTCTTGTCACCCTCATATTCCTGCTCCGTGTGCACAGTTTTCAAATCCGGTTCTTTGCCTAGCGCTCTCGCAAATGTACTTAACAGCTCTGTACTCAAAATTGGCTTCCTGGTCGTCAATTCCACCCCCCATTTCCTGTATTCATCGCTATGGGGCAAGGCACTGGTCACCGATAAAATTATGCGCACCGCGCTTATATCAGCATAACGTTCGTGCAAGGTTTTCATAAATTCAATGCCGCCCATCACCGGCATGTCGATGTCAGTGGAAATAATGTCGTAGGGGCGACCGTCCTTAAGGGAGACTTCATAGGCTGCAAGGCCTTCTTTACCATTGTAGGCGACATCTATAAACACACCATGAGCCTGCAGCGTTTCAACCACTACTTCACAATAGGTTAAATTATCCTCCACCATCAGTAAGCGGATATTTCTCAGCGCCTCCACCGAGACCGGTGGCTGGGAGCGACTGTCGTGAACGGGGGTCAATGGAAGTTCAAACCAGAACGTTGAACCCATTCCATAGGTACTCTCAATACCGATTTCACCTCCCATCAATTCCACAAGCTGTTTGCATATTGTCAAGCCCAGACCCGTTCCACCGTATTTTCTGGAGGTGGACACATCGGCTTGTGAAAAGGACGCAAATAAATTCTTCTGCTGTTCGGGTGTTATTCCTATGCCCGTGTCACGCACGCTAAAACGGATCAAGCCCGTATCAGCAACAGGCTCGACATTAATAAACACCTCACCATGCTCGGTAAATTTGAAAGCATTGCCGACAAGATTGATCACTACCTGGCGTATGCGCGATTCATCGCCAGAATAGGCCGCCGGCATGTCGGGTGCTAGGCGGCAAATTAACTCTATCTTTCTCTCCTTTAAGATAGCCGAAAACAAGCTGGTGCAGTCCCGCAGTAGCAATTCGATGTTAAAGTCGACGTCTTCTATATCAAATTTTCCGGCACTAATTTTGGAATAATCAAGAATATCATTGATCACGCCCAGTAGGGATTGGCCAGAGTTGAATATGGTGTCATTGTAACTTTTTTGTATAACCGTTAATTGGGTGCCCGATAACAGCTCGGACATACCTAAAACCCCATTCATAGGGGTGCGAATCTCATGACTCATTTTGGCAAGAAACTCGCTCTTTGTCCGACTCTCAGTGACCGCCACCTGACGGTCAACTTGCATTTTTCCTAAGCGCAAAGACATAGATATGAAAACAACCAATGAGGTTATCAGAATGAAGAGTTTGGCAAAAAATCCAAGACTGTCAGCGCCGGTAATCACTTGTGTAAGGACTAAAAGAGGAGCCAGTGAAGTAAATGTTATATAGGGAGACCAGACAAGAAAATACTGTTTTCCTCGGTCATCACCTCGGGACCATAGCACCGCGCTGTAAATAAACAGGGCCAGCGCCATTGGAATCATTACGAGGAAACTATAAATCACCCACACTAATATACTGTAATTTGTCTCCAATATTGCGCAGCTGATGACACCCATCACCGCGGCGCCAATGGCGACCCGGCAACCCCATAGCAATGCGCGATGCATTGAGTTGCGGCCTAACAATCGCATTGAAAGCAGCAGTACGAATGAAAATGCAGTGAGGCGCCCGATATATTCCGTACGCCTATTTAACCATGTACTCTCTTGCCACAGGTATTGAGCACCATAACCATCACCAGAGGATAGATAGACCATGGTGGAAAATAGAAATGCACTGTAATACAGGAACGCACGGCTTTTCAGCTGCGCAGCCAGCAATAAGCTTGTTACAAGTAGAAAGAGACTTAGGCCGTAGTATATCCCGTCACCGAGTACAACTGTTGAGTCCGCTAGTAAATATTCTCTCTCTGTATGTAATTCAACGTTATTTAGAATGTAGGATTTATCACCGACAACCCTTGTACGAATCAACAGTGTGGCCGTGCTTCCCTCAGCAATATTTACCGGAACAAGATAGTCACGATGTTCCAAAGGTCGCTGCGCAAACGTATAGCGCTCACCCACAAAAGATTCAGTTAGCTGTTGTGTGCCGCTAAAATGCCACACGGTTGTGTCATAAGGCGCAATCATATGACTCAGCACTAACACTAAGCTGAGGTAGGTATTGGTATGGTTCGCAATTTCCAGAGCCGCCCACACTGTGGTTTTTTCGATACCTTGCTGGGACTCATATAAGGAAGGATAATCTCGCCACTCTATCCCTTTGTCATTTTCGTCATGGCCTCCATTTTGTAAGCGCCGAAAAGACTCAATTAATTGCTGAGGGTGAAGCTGTTCTCCTGGATCGTTAACAACGTTATAAAATGACCTAAGGTCACCGATCTGCGTAGATTTTTCTATCATCAGCGCGTCGGCGGAACTGTTGTGGCTCACAGTTAGAATCAGCAGCGCCAGCAGCATGCTACAAAAAGAGAATCGCCACCGGTACAGATTCGCTCTGACATGTGAATAAATCGGAGCTGGCACCCACGTCCCTTTCACCACAGCAAAAGACCCTTAATTTGTTCCACCAAACACTCCTTTGTGGCCAGTCATATGTAGATGTAATTTTATGCCCTCCGCACCATCCACTGCGCGAACAAACAGCTACTACTATCGTCAAGAAATTACAAGCTCTCCGCTTTATATCACTATATTGATTTATTTAGCAACGCAATGCTGCCTTTATTCTACAGAGAACTTTAAACCCGCATTATCAATTAAACGCTTTATTAGAGGCATTCCCATCGCAGTAGCTGGCGTCCAGAATCCTCCAGCCTTGTCTGATTTGGAAATGTCTTGCGCTAAACATAAACCGGCTTGAGCAAGCATTTTTGCCGTTGAGCCGTAGCCGGGGTCTCTATCGCCGGTTACTTTAACGGATAATTTTTCACCACCATCAGTCTTACCTTTAAACCGCAAATCATAATGGCCGTGCTCTTGCTGATAAGGACTTGGGCCTTCACCAGGCTGAGGAACAAGTTTTTCTATTAAAAAACGTGTCGGCGGCAAGGCCACAAGGAGTGGGAATACACCTAAACCAATTCCGATGCCCGAAGCGGCAAGTCGAGAGGAAAATGTTTTTCCTGTGATCATAACCTCATCGTACTTGAAGTTTTCACCAAAGGCTTTGCCATTTAATTCGTTTGAGCGATGAACAATTTTTGTGTTGATAGCCGCCATAATAAAGGGGCCAACCCAAGCTTGAAAATCATCATCGTAAACAGCCATTTTCACATCACGTTGTTTCTCGGTAAAACCATGCTGTTCAGAACAAAGGTAGTAGGGGTCAGCTAAGCCCTTTCGTAAAGACGCATCGGAGCTTGCTTCCTTAATCATATTAATGACACTGGCAATTGTGCCGCCGGAACCACCCCCTT
>DRHD01000290.1 GCA_011049795.1 Porticoccus sp. | reverse complement strand
GTAAGCCTATCAAATTCCTAGGTGTGGGCGAGAAGACCGATGCATTGGAGCCGTTTCACCCTGAGCGAATTGCTTCACGAATTTTAGGCATGGGCTCTTTCCGCCTGTGGCTATCTATGACACACTTTGTCTTTAACACAAGTTGCCCACTATCAGCGAATAATAAACTTATGCTTAGTGCCACTTTAGCCATTGCCCTTTATCTTTGTGCAACGCTTTATCAAGTGTTGCAGTTGCGCAAGCATCCGGCATTGCGAGTTTCGTCATTGCAACTGATTGCCGCAGTCGCCATCACCCTGCACGGCTACACCAGTATGCGATGGGTATTTACTGACTGGGGATTGGACTTTGGGTTGCTCCCGATGAGCACCGTTATCCTGTTCACTATCAACCTGATCGTCCTGATTAGCAGCTTGCGCAAACCAGTGCATAACTTGTTTCTACTGTTATTCCCAATGACCGCACTGATGCTTGCGATCACCATGACGGTCGGAAGTAGCGGAATCTTTTGGGAGTCAGTCTCCGCCCCCATAGGCACCCATATTTTTATCTCCATCCTTTCCTACAGCTTAATGACTATAGCTGCATTTCAGGCTTTATTATTGGCACTCCAGAACTGGCGTCTCCGTCATAAACACCTAGGTGATTTTTTACAAGTCATCCCCCCATTACAAACCATGGAAGCCCTGCTGTTTGAGGTGCTTTGGGCTGGTTTTGGGTTACTCACCCTATCTTTACTGACCGGCTTTCTGTTCTTTGAAGATTTTTTCGCGCAGCATCTGGCCCACAAAACAGTATTCTCCTTATTTGCATGGCTGTTTTACGCCATTCTGTTATGGGGTAGGCATGTGAAGGGCTGGCGGGGCAACACGGCTATTCGCTGGACACTGATTGGCTTCAGCGCCATGGTACTGGCTTACTGGGGCAGTAAATTTGTCATTGAGGTTATCCTGAGCTGATGGCTTCCTCAGAACTGTTTCGCACAACTAAGCTAGTACACAGTAAAGGTTGCCAATTGCTCAAAACTTCTTCAACATGTCCAACCCAATAAGAAAATGAGGTCTTTCCTCCTTTGGACGACACCCCCCTTTGGCTGCTCTTCAGTGTACTTGGTGGCTTACTCTTAATATCTGCATTTTTTTCCGGCTCTGAAACAGCCATGATGTCGCTCAATCGTTATCGGTTGAAGCATCTGCGTAAACGCCATACTGGCGCCCGACGGGCCTACAAACTATTAAAGCGTCCCGACCGTCTGATTGGTATCATTCTGATTGGCAATAATCTGGTCAACATCATGGCCTCGGCCATTGCTACTGTCATTGCCCTCCGCCTTTATGGTGATGCCGGTATTTTCGTTGCCACCCTGCTGCTCACCCTGGTCGTACTCATCTTTGCAGAGGTCACTCCAAAAACGATGGCAGCACTACACCCGGAAGGCATCGCATTCGCCGTCAGTCACGTTCTTTGGCCACTACTCATCCTATTTTACCCAGCAGTCTGGCTGGTTAACCATCTATCCAATGGCCTGCTAAGACTTTTTGGTGTAAACCCCAACAAAGGGGTTGATGACAGTCTCAGCAAAGAAGAAATTCGCACGGTGGTGGATGTCTCCAGTGAAAAAATCCCAGATCACCAGGGAATGTTGATTAATATTCTCGACTTAGAAACTGTCACGGTGAACGACATCATGGTACCTCGCAACGAAATTGTGGGGCTCGACCTGGAAGATGATATCGAAACACTGCTCAACACTATTATTGACTGTGGCTATACCCGCCTCCCCATCTACAGCGGAAATATCAATAATGTGCACGGGCTATTACATATGAAATCCGTTACCCGGTTGCTACGCAGCGGGGGCGAGAATTTAACCAAGGAAGCCATTAAACGTTTTGCCCGCGAGCCCTGTTTTGTACTGGAAAACACCCCGCTCAACAAACAGCTACTGAATTTTCAGAAAGACCGACGCCGTATTGGACTGGTAGTGGACGAGTACGGTGAAGTTGAAGGATTGGTGACCATGGAGGACATTCTCGAAGAGATTGTCGGCGATTTCACCACCAACAGAGCGGAAGATGAACAGGATGATATCGTCGCACTGGATAAAAGTATGTTCGATATCGATGGATCTGCCACCATTCGAGACATCAACAAAGCTAACAACTGGGATCTTCCGACTGATGGCCCAAAAACCATCAACGGCCTTGCGCTGGAGCACTTGGAAAACATTCCCGATGGTCATGTCACCTTTACCATTGGTCGCTATCGCTTCGAAACACTGGCGCTGAAGAATAAAATGGTGGCCAAGCTGAGAGTCAGGCGATTACTGATTAAAACGAGTGATGAGGACACGGATGAGGAGGATGAAGACTAGTTAATGTCATATGATTTCAACACCCCATCTTTTCTAAGTCAGGACGATAAGATCAGACAAAAGGATTTTTCTCACTCGCTCTTTCGGCCGCCTTCACAATAACATCTAACCGCTCATCATCTTCCATCAAAAGCCAGTCACGAATTTCCTTGGAAGTACGGTAGCAACCGATACAAAGATCATTATCATCCATCGCACAGATTGAAATACAAGGTGAGGTGATGGTTCCGTACATAATTTTTCCAACATGGGTTAATGGTGACGGGTTCAAAACAGAGCGGATTATCAGACTAATTGACCATTAGTTGCAACAACGAGCCTACTACTTATCCGACAAGATATCCCGCTGATCAATCAATCTGACTTAGGCTGAGAGTTCATATTATCGGGCTTAAGATCAGTGTTATCGGGCCTAAGGTCAATCTTGTCGGGATAATACAGCTCAATACCCGCATCCAGTGTCAGATTGAGAAAGTCGACCAACACCACCAAAGAGAACCCCCAAATGCGGTAGCCTTGGTATATGTAACAGGGCATCCGAAGACTGTAATCAGGACCAGTAAAGTGGTCAACCGTGAGATTAGATTGATCTAGAAAATATCGAAGCGGCACACGGAACACAGCATCCAGCTCATCAAGATTTGCGGTGAGTGATTGCTCTGGGGATATCAACCCGACATAAGGCCAGACTCGCATACTGTACCGAGTGCAATTTATCGGCAAACTGGCAATCACCTCGACCTGCTCCGGCGGCAAATCAATTTCTTCATGGGTTTCTCTAAGCGCTGTTTCCAATAGGTCGGCATCACCCAGCTCCCACTTCCCACCGGGAAAGGCCACCTCTCCACGGTGGGATGCCATATGCTCAGCACGCTTGGTCAAAATAATTTTTGGGTCATCCAGCTCACGGGTCAGAGCTAGTAAAATGGCGGCCTCACCCAGCTCATCATCAATAGGCATTGATCGCCCGACAGGAAGAGATTTCAGCCGCTGTGTAATTAAATTCAACATGTTCTGACCATTTTACATATTCTTTCCATTTAAGAGGCACCCCAGATGTATATATACTGCTCACTGAAGCAGTGTTATTCCTACTCTAGTGATGTTTTATGAACTTTTGCAGTCAATGTGGTAAATCCATCAGTTTAAAAATTCCCGTTGGGGATGATCGTGAACGGCATGTTTGCGACCATTGTGAAACCATTCACTATCAGAACCCCCGTATTATTGCTGGCTGTATTCCGGTTATAGATGAACGTGTGCTGCTATGCAGACGGGCCATTGAACCACGACATGGACTTTGGACTCTGCCAGCCGGGTTTATGGAAAACGGCGAAACCATACTTCAGGGTGCATTGCGTGAATGTGTGGAAGAGGCAAATGCTAGAATCGATAGCCCCAGACTCAGTGGTATTTTTGATATTCCCCACATCAACCAAGTTTATGTGTTCTATAGCGGCGTCATGAGCGACTTAACCTATAGCCCTGGAATCGAGTCTCTGGAAGTGGAGCTGTTTCGGGAACAAGATATTCCCTGGACCAGTTTGGCCTTCCCTGTTGTGGAACTAGCGCTGTACTATCATTTTGAAGATACCAAACACAACCGAACGGAGGTGCATACCGGTACCATCAACCGCCCTTGGATCAGTCCAAGGCGCTAATGCGTTGTTACAATACTGGTTAATAATATCGACACAGAGCATAAGGGCTGAGCAAATGACGTCTCTTTAAAACCAATACTCGCCTACACCAAAATCTCGGTAAGCGGCCAAACATCATAGGCCGGTTCTTCATAGGGATGAGAAGCCAAAAGCGCTAGGACGGCATCCTGAATTAACTCATCAGCACAAACCATCTCAACTCGATACTCCTCAACATACTCCAACTCACCCGTCTGCCCAAGATAGGGAGAACTCCCTGCTAGTGGGCGAAACTGACCTTCACCCAACACCTGCCAGGAACAGTGTTCGTAATCACCAATACGCCCAGCACCTGTGTCAAATACGGCCTGCTTGACCGCATCCACATAACTCACGGGGACAAAGAAAACTAATTTATACATAGCGTAACCTATTGACCAACGTACAGCTTCATTCCATATTTTTATTACATTCTACCTGTGGTGACGAAGAAAGGTTTTACCCTGCCGGCCCCTCTCGCCTTTCTCTTTTAGTCCTGAATAACTGGTATATACTGACTATTAGAGCTATTTATTGAGGCGTGAGTGAACCGATGAAATCACCTAACCTAAGTATTCCGGAACAGGTTCGCCGCAACTTTGTCGCACTGGTCAGCCTGGTTATTGCTGTAAGCAGCCTGAGCTATACAAGCTGGCGTCATGAACAAACCGAAGAAAACCACAACTCTCGAACAGCTGCATTTGAAGCCCTGCTCAAGCTGGGCGAACTCCAACAGCTTGTTTTTCATCGCCACTACGACCAAGAACTCGACAAGGGGAATCCTCGAACTGGCTGGGCCTATGTCTTAACGATTCAAGATCTCTCCTCGCTCTTACCACCGCCTGCAACGGAAAGTGCCAGTGAACTGGTAGAAACTTGGGGAGACCATTGGCAAGGTTTGGGAAGTAATCAAACAAGTGCAGATGCCATTATCGGTGCCATAGACAACACCCGCAATAACACATTGGTGCTTCTACGGTCGCTGAAGTAATTTCACCAACACGACAATGCATCCCGGACAGCCATTTTTTTGCTATCTATTTCAATCTACGTTTAACACCTCAATTCAACACTCAGGCGATTGCTCTATATCAACTGGATTGACATAAAGCCCACACAAATAATAAACACGTATTGCTTCGCGCTCAAATATAACTGATAATCATTATCATTTGAGAAAGCCTATACCATTTATGAGCGTAAGTATGCAGTTCAATCAACTACAAACAGGCGACCATGCCCGGGTAAGTGGCTTCAAGGATGTTCCTGAGTCCTACCGTATTCGTTTGATGAGCCTGGGATTAACGCCTGGAACACCCTTTTTAGTACAACATCGTGCCCCTTTGGGTGACCCGGTCGCTATTCTTGTTAGAGGGTTTCGGCTCAGCCTGAGAAGCCATGAGGCAGCAGGGCTGATGGTAGACAAATTATGAGCCAAGAGTTCACCATTGCATTGGTGGGTAACCCCAACTGCGGTAAAACTACGCTGTTCAACGCCCTTACCGGAGCCCATCAAAAAGTGGGCAACTGGCCTGGCGTTACCGTAGAGAAAAAAACCGGCAATTTTAAGCATGCTGGCGCCAACTTTAAGCTAGTAGATTTGCCCGGCACCTATTCCCTGCATGTCTCTTGTGAAGATGACTCAATCGATCAGCAAATCGCACAACAGTTCATATTAGGAAACAATGCTGATCTCATCATTAATATTATTGATGCCTCATGCCTTGAGCGCGGCCTGTACCTGACAACCCAGCTAATGGACGCAGGCATTCCATTCGTTATCGCACTGAACATGATGGATGTGGCAGATCAAAACGGCATCCACATCGACCCCTATGAATTGTCTGAAAAAATTGGCTTTCCTGCGGTATCACTGGTAGCCAGCCGCAGTGAAGGCATTGGAACCTTAGTTGATATCGCGAGCAATTATCTTCATAAGGACACCCATAGAACCCACCCAGTTACCGTATCCGACCCCTTGGAGCAGACCACTACAAAAATCCTGTCCTTGATGCATCAGCATTCTCCAAGTTCGTCCAAACTTCAGGCGACTGCCATATTGGAAAGAGATGCCCTAGTGCTATCCCAGTTCCCCGAAAAACTACAGCAGCAGATGCAAGCTGAAGTGGACTCCCTTGAGAAGCAACTAACCTGTAGTGCGGCAGACACATTAATTACCGACCGATACCAATGGATTAATAGCATCACTACCGGTGCTGTCCATTACGATTCCCAAGACAAAAAATCAATTACAGATATCATCGATGCCGTACTACTAAACCGCTATCTTGCCTTCCCCGCTTTTCTCGGGGTGATGTACCTGATGTTTATGGTGTCCATTAATTTTGGCGGTGCATTTATTGATTTCTTCGATATTACGGCCGGGGCCATTTTTGTTGAGCTACCCCGACAATTACTTACAGCATTGCACTTTCCCCAATGGATGGTGACATTCATTGCAGATGGCGCGGGAGGGGGCATGCAGTTGGTTGCCAGCTTCGTGCCGGTCATCGGCACACTCTTTCTCTTCCAAACCTTCCTGGAAGACTCAGGCTATATGGCACGAACCGCCTTTATTCTTGACCGAATAATGCGCAGCCTGGGATTACCAGGGAAAGCATTTGTGCCATTAGTGGTGGGCTTTGGCTGTAATGTACCTTCAGTGATGGCCAGCCGTACTTTGGATACCAACCAAGATCGCTTACTCACAACACTTATGGCACCGTTCATGTCCTGTGGTGCCAGACTGACAGTCTACATTTTATTTGCCACCGCCTTTTTTACTGAAAACGGTCAAAATGTCGTCTTTGGTCTTTATGTCATTGGTATTGCTCTCGCCATGCTTACAGGCTTTTTAGTGCGCCGAAAAATGCTGAGCCAGGACATTAGCCCCTTTATCATGGAGTTGCCCAACTACCATACTCCCACAGTAAAAGGCCTTATTATCCATACCTGGCATCGACTGAAAGGCTTCATACTACGTGCGGGTAAAGCCATCGTTATCGTGGTTATTGTGCTTAACTTTGCAAACTCTATCGGTACTGATGGCAGCTTTAATAATCAAAATACTGAGCGTTCATTACTTTCTGCCATTGGAAAAACTATTACTCCAATATTTGGCCCACTCGGTGTAAAAGAAGAAAACTGGCCCGCCACGGTAGGCCTGTTCAGTGGTATCTTTGCCAAAGAAGTGGTCGTAGGTACGCTGGATGCCCTCTATTCTGATATGGCTAGAAATGAAAACGGCCCGACGAATACTAACGAAGTAATAAGTATTACAGGAATGATTTCTGAAGCCTTTGCGACAATCCCGGAAAACCTTGCCGAAGTAAATAATATGTGGGGGGACCCTTTAGGGATTAATGTCGGTGATTTAACGGATAAAGAAGCCTCTGCTGAAGCGCAAGATGTAAAAGTTTCTACTATCACATTAATGCAGCAATTATTTGATGGCCCCTTGGCTGCCTTCTGCTACATCCTGTTTATTCTTCTCTATATGCCCTGCGTCGCGACTCTGGGTGCTATCTACAAAGAAGCCGGTAGTGCCTGGGCCTTTTTCTCCGCAACATGGAACACCCTGCTAGCTTATGCTGTGTCTGTTATTGTCTATCAGCTAGGCACACTACCAGCACACCCTCAGCAATCGCTATTATGGACAGGGGGAATGGTACTACTTCTGTATAGTGGCTATTTTCTACTGATGCAGTTTGGGAAAAAACAAGCCAAGAATGGCAACCTAATACCTGCTGTTAATTTGCATTAAAAGTATATTTGAAACTCATAAAGTTAGAGACAAGTGAAATCATCTGTCTCTAACTGATAGCAATACTAAAAAATGAAGACTTAGCTGTTAGAAAACTCTTCAACCGCCCGCAATAATTGGCGACAGGTGATTTGCCCGACTAACCGCCCGTCCTGAACTACCGGACATCGACGAAAACCTCGTTTTAACATGTCCTGTGCCACATCCACAATATCTGCATTGGGCGACACGGAAAAAAGTTCTGTCGTCATAAATTCTCTTACGGGCCCAACACTGGTTTCCTCGTTGTACATGGCACTGAGAATTGCTTTTAGGCAATCCATCTCTGATAACATTCCCACCAAATGATTGTGTTCATCTACCACACACATACCTGAAATCTTGTATTCAAGAATTGATTCAATGGCATCAAAAAGGTCGGCATCGGCATTCACCTTAACCGGATTTGTCAGCATATAGTCTTTGAGTTCTACGGAGTGCAACATAAAAAATGCCTCTTTTTTGTTACTTTTAAAATATAAAATATTCCCATCAGCGCAAGTGCTCAGTGTTAGAAAAACTCACCGATATACGCCATTAATGGTTGCGGGAAAATACCAAGCCAAACAACCAGCACCGCAAGTAATACTGCCACTGTCTCACCCAGCCATGGGATGGCATGCTCAGTAGCTTTATTATCTTCTGGAAGTGTCATCACATAAATAACTCGTAAGTAGTAATAAATGCCCACGGCACTACCCAAAACTAAAGCACCGAGTAATATCCAGAGCGCACCTTCAATACCTGATGCAAATACATAGAACTTGCCAATAAAACCTGCTGTTAACGGGATTCCCGCCAGGGATAACAACGCAAGTGTCATTAGGCCCGCCAACAGAGGGCGTCGCCAAAACAGTCCCGTAAGATCTGCCACCCATTGTTTTTCATCTTCACCATCACTAGACAACACACTAAGTACAGCAAAAACCGCTAACGTCGTTACTACATACGCCACCACATAGTAACTTGCTGCCTCAACAGCAAAATTACTTCCGCCCAGTACGCCACCCGCCACAAGAGTGATTAATAGATAACCAAAGTGAGCAATGGAAGAATAAGCCAACAGCCGTTTGATATTTTGCTGCTGTAGGGCAAGGAGGTTACCCACCAGCATTGATGCCACAGCCAATACACCCAAAGTAACAAGAAGCGTCTCGTATTGATGTAACTGTGCCTCCATAAAGAAACGCAGCAGTGCAGCAAAAATAGCGCCCTTGGAGGCCGTCGCCAAAAATCCTGCCACAGGTAATGGTGCACCCTGATAAACATCTGGCGTCCACATATGGAATGGCGCCACTGACAACTTGAAACCTACACCGGTCAAAACCAATGCTGTTCCCGCAAGAATAAGCACCTGATTATCTGCGGCTGCCGACAGGCGCTCCCCCATTTCCACAAAAGACATACTGCCAAGCGCTGCATACAACAGAGCAAAACCAAACAGCAATACGGCAGAGGCACAACCGGATAACACCAAATATTTAATGGCTGCTTCTAACGGTAATTTTCCTTTTTCAGGATAGGAAATCAGTGCATAGAGTGAAACACCCAGTAGCTCCATCCCCAGTAGTAATGACACCACATGATTAGCAAAGGCCAACACTAAGGCCCCGAGCGTTGCCAATAACAGTAGTAAATAAAACTCCTCGTTACGCCCACTGCGATGCCGCAGGTATTCCCACGACAATAAAGTACTTGCCAGCGCAACACCCAACAACAAGACAGTAAAAAATATGCCGTAGCGATCTACACTCAACAACGACATTGTTTGCTCGCCCACTGCCATTGCTACTGGTATAGACAACAATGTGCACAGCAACCCAGCTACTGTAAACCCTGCGGTGAGCCCATGGGCTCGGCGAAAAGCAATGACTAACATCAGTAATACAATAACAACGGTCAGTACGATTATGGGGAGTATGGCCTGCAGCTCAATCATGCTCATGGCATTACTCATTGAAAGGCCCCCGCAATGTCTGTAGTGCTAGCAGCTGCTGATACCTCAACCACCAACCGAGTCAGGCTATCCAGTACTGGCTGGGCTGTATCAAGTACTGGCTGGGGGTAAAGTCCCAACCAGACCAAGCCAACAATCATCACTGCCATAGTCAACATTTCCCTGCCACCATAGTCCGATAATCGCAACCCTTCTTTAGGTTTACCCTGGAAAGTCCGTTGCATCATGATCAGTAAATAAATAGCCCCAACGATTAAAACCAAAGCCGACACCACAGCCGCCCAGGGAGCAACTTTAAACAGTCCAATCAAGACCATAAATTCGGCAACAAAATTACCCAGCCCGGGTAAACCGACCGAAGCCAACATAAAGAACATGGCCACGGCACCCATACGTGGCATGTTGTGCCATAAACCACCCATTTTTGACATATCACGGGTATGAAGCCGTTCCTGCAATGATCCGGCAATCATAAACAGTGCCGCCGTACTCAGACCGTGAGCTATCATTTGCATGACCGCACCTTGCAGGGCCAGAGTGTTCCAGGCAAACACACCCAGCAACACAAAACCCATATGGCTAACACTGCTATAGGCCACCATGCGTTTAAAGTCATCCTGGCCAAAGGCCAATATTGCACCGTAAATTACGCCCGCTGCACCTAGTGCCAAAGCAATAGGAGAAAAGGCCATCGCCTCATTAGGGAACAGTGGAACCACAAAACGAATAAGACCATAGGCACCGGTTTTCAACAGAATCCCAGCCAGAATGACACTGCCTGCGGTAGGTGCCTGGGTATGAGCATCAGGCAACCAGGTATGAACAGGGAACCCTGGTAGTTTGACAAAAAAAGCGATGAAGAAACCTAGCATCAGCCAATACGCTATGTCCCCACCTACATTATGTCCGAGCAAATCAAAATAGCTGAAGCTATACACACCCGTATTGTGCTGATTCAGTACCACCAAGGCTAAAATTGCGAACAACATCATCAGGCCGCTGACCTGAGTAAAGATGAAAAACTTCATGGAGGCATAGCTCCGTCCTTCATGCCCCCAGATAGCGATCATCAGATACATAGGTACCAGCATTACTTCCCAAAACAGGAAGAACAGAAAAAGATCCAGGGCCAAAAATACCCCAATGACCCCCGCCAAAGTCCAGAGTAAATTAGCTTCGAAGAAACCCGTTCGCTGCTTAATATCTGTCCAGGAAGAACTAACAGAAACAGCGCCTAACACTAATGTCAGAACAACCATAAGTAAGCTCAGACCATCCATCGCCAACTCAAAACTAATACCAAAACGTGGAATCCACTCTGCCTTATAGTGGAACAACCAGGTAGTTGCATCATAGGGGTTCGGTACAACAGCAATTTGTGACCAGGAAAGATCAGCGACAGCAAACAAATAACCCAGATCAAACAAAATCACTAACAGCGCTATCCAGCGCGGCAAGTTCGGATGTTGGCGCTCAGATATCCAGGCAATCACACCACCTACGAGCAAAATAAGAATGAGATTGACCAAAATCATTTGAGCCCCCCCTGCGCGATCATATAATCCCCTGCAATAGCGCAATGGCCACAATCATGCCAAACACCATACTGGTGGCATACCAACGCAACCGGCCTGTCTGCGTATAGCTAAACGCCCTGTATAAGAGCTGACAAAATTTAACGATCGTATTGTAGATATCGTCCATACATTCCCTCCTCAATAGATGAGTAAGAAATTTATAGGGCTGCACCCACAATTTGTCATAGAGCAAATCCATCGCCCAACCACTGAACCAGAATTTTCTCAGCATTTGTCCCGGTGCCGAATTAACCAATCCGTCTACTTTCCATTGGCCACCCAGGAAAATGAAATACGCAATGGCCAGACCAATAAGCGGAATCGCAATAGAAATTCCTTCTATTAAGTGACTGGGGTGATGTTCACTTGCAACAGGAAATACTGACGCCAATGGCACCAACGGCAGGGCAAAAAACCCTCCGACCAACGCCAAGGCACAAAGTAATGACAGCGGCACCGCCATGCGAACCCCAGGTTGTTTATCCGGCTCCATTTTTGTCTCGCCAAAGAACACCACAAATACCAACCTAAAACTGTACATAGCTGTTAACAATGCCCCCAACAAACCACCCGCCCATAACCAGGGACCGACTCCCGGCAACTCGTAAGCCTGCAACAAAATCATATCCTTACTAAAAAATCCTGACGTCAGTGGCAATGCCGCCAATGCGGCCGAACCAATAAGGAAACTCCAGAAAACCACGGGTAAACGAGTTCGAAGACCACCCATCTTGAAGATATTATGTTCATGGTGCAGGCAGTGAATCACAGCACCTGCCGCCAGGAATAACAGTGCCTTGAAAAAGGCATGGGTTACTAAGTGAAAAATGCCCGCGGCCCAGGCACCCACGCCTAATGCCAAAAACATATAGCCAATCTGGCTAATAGTGGAATACGCCAGAATCCGTTTGATGTCATGTTGGTTCAGCGCAGTAAAGGCTGCCATCAAGGACGTGGTCAACCCCACAAGTGCCACCGCCAACATGGCGGGAGGCGCGAGTAAAAACAATTCGTGGGTTCGTGCAATAAGATACACACCCGCAGTCACCATGGTTGCGGCATGTATCAATGCACTGACGGGGGTAGGACCCGCCATGGCATCTGGCAACCATGTGTGCAACGGCAACTGAGCCGATTTGCCCACAGCACCACCCAACAATAACAGGCAGACGACAACAGGTAAGGTATCACCCACTTCCCACTGGCTCTTCGCTGCCTCAGCCAAGGGTTGTATATCCAACGTTCCCAATTCGGTAAATAGCAAGAAAAGGCCCACTGCCATAGCAGTATCACCAATCCGAGTCACCACAAAGGCTTTTCTTGCTGCTGCGCCGTTATCTGGATTTTGATACCAAAAACCCACCAGTAAATAACTGCATGCACCGACACCTTCCCAGCCCAAATATAACAGTAATAGATTGTCTGCCATCACCAATATCAACATGGCAAAAACAAACATATTCAAGTAAGCAAAATAACGACTCAAGCTGTTGTCATCTTCCATAAACTCGGTGGAAAACAAGTGAATCAGAAAACCAACACCGGTAATCACTGACATCATTACCAAGGTTAGGCCGTCCAGATAAAAAGCAATATCAGGAGAAAAATCACCCACTCGCATCCAGGTCCACAGCACTTGATGATGGGGCTGGCCTGTTTCCATAAACGCCAGGCCCACCAACAGTGTGATCAAAGCGGCCATACCCACTGAACCTACACCTAGAATTGCCACTATGCGTTTTGGCAGTTTGCCCAGTGTCACCATCAATATTATTGAGCTCACCAAGGGGAATAGTGGAATGAGTGGCAGCAGTTTCAACATAGGGACAACCTCAACATAAAATTATCCTCTCATCCTGTTGGCATCATCCATATCCAGGCTCTTAAAGCGACGTTGAATCTGAAGAACCAAACCCAAACCAACGGCTACTTCGGCAGCTGCAACGGCAAGAATTAACATAAACACTATTTGACCATCGGGCTGCCCCCAACGAGCTCCTGCGGCAACGAATGCCACAGCAGAAGAGTTGAGCATCACTTCCAGGGAGATCAAAATAAAAATGATGTTCCGCCGCATCATCAATCCAAGCAGCCCACAGATAAACAATAATGCGGACAACAACAGAACATGGTCGAGAGGAATACTGACACTGTCCATTAACTTCGCCCCCTTGATGAATTTTCTCTACCCTCTTCCAGGTAACGACGACCAAGGTGAAAAGACCCCACCAGTCCCGCCAATAGCAGCATGGAGGCAATTTCTACAGCCAGTACATAGGGGCCAAACAACGTCAGGCCCACTTGCTTCGGCGTGACCAGACCTTGTATTTCAGCGGGTGCACTTTGGGAAAGCACCAGAACCAGTTCAACCAATAACACCAATGCAAAAATGACAGGGACGATCCAAACCTGAGGCTTCAATAATTGCTTTTCACGACGATCACCCTTATCACCCAAATTGAGCATCATGATGACAAAGATAAACAACACCATAATGGCGCCCGCATAAATCACCACTTCTAATGCCGCAGCAAACGGCGCGCCGATAATGTAAAAAATTACGGCCACCGCTAACAAAGACAAAATTAAATAAATGAGTGCGTGGGTCGCATTTGCACGAGTCAGAGCCAGAATGGTCGCCACCAATGCAATGGTTGATGCCGTGTAGAACAGAACGAGCTCTAACATCTCAATCTCCTGTCATCAGCAGAAAATTTTGCTCCTTGCAGATTCAAATAAAACACCGTAAAACTTGTCTTCATCATGGCAACAAGCTCCTGACATCAATAGGCCGAGCCTCATTTTCCGCCTCACCTTTATCTTTCCAGCCTGTCTGTAAACCTGAAACCCGGTAAAAGTTGTAATCATGATATTTACCGGTGCCGTTAATCAGCAAATGTTCTTTTTCGTACACCATATTCTGTCGATCGTATTCGCACATTTCGAAATCTGGTGTCAGTTGAATAGCGTAAGTAGGGCAAGCCTCTTCGCACATACCACACATAATGCAGCGCGAAAAATTGATCCGGAAAAACTCTGGATACCAGCTACCGTCATCACGGTTACCTTTTTGTAGTGCAATACAATCCACTGGGCAGGCCACCGCACAGAGATTGCACGCTACGCAACGCTCTTCGCCATCAGGGTCACGGGTGAGCACAATGCGCCCCCTATAACGTGGCGCCAGATAAGGTTTTTCTTCGGGGTATTGGACAGTTTCAGCAGGCGTAAACGTGTGCAATAAAACCTGCCACATGGTTCGTAGATGACTAATCATGCCGCACCTCCACTAGCACCAGATAACCAAAGCGCTACGGCGCCGGTTACCACCAGATTAACCAACGTCAGCGGCAACATAATTTTCCAACCCAGGGACATTAACTGGTCATATCTGGGCCGAGGAATAGCCGCCCGCAACAGTATAAAGAAGCAAATAACGACGAAGGTTTTAATACCGAACCAAACGACAGGTGGTAACCATGGGCCTAACCAACCACCAAAAAATAATGTAACGATCATGCTGGAAATTAAAATCAACCCCAGATATTCGCCCAACATAAACATGGCGAATTTCATGCCACCGTATTCTGTGTGAAAACCCGCGATCAATTCATGTTCTGCTTCAGGCAAATCAAACGGCAATCGGTGACTTTCAGCGATGCCAGACACGGTAAATACAAACAGACCCAAAAACTGTGAAATGCAGTACCAACCATCAGCCTGAGCTTCGACAATTACCCTGAGGTTGAAACTGCCAGAGAGCATCACTACACCCATCAATGACAACCCCATAAAGACCTCGTAACTCACCATTTGGGCAGCAGAGCGCAAGCCACCTAATAGAGCATATTTATTATTGGAGGCCAGACCTCCGAGCAATACGCTGTACACGGCAAGTGAGGTCATACCAAGAAAGAACAGCAGGCCAATATTCATATCAATGATTTGTAACCCTGGGCCGAAGGGCACCACGGCAAAACCCAGCAGCATTGCCATCACAATAGCTGTGGGAGCAAAGATAAAGACAACCTTGTCGGCAAAAGGCGGTACCCAGTCATCCTTGGTCAGCAACTTCAGCATATCCGCTGCGACCTGCATGATGCCAAAGGGCCCTAATCGATTTGGGCCATAACGATCCTGCCAGATACCCAGTAAACGACGCTCCCACCAAGTCATCACAGCAGCACCACCAACACCACCAAGCAATACTGTCAGAGAAAACAAAATGATCATGCCATCAGACATATGACGCCCCTCTCTGCGCACTACGGCTCTCAGGATTAGGCGCATTAGGATTGTCCGTGGCAATCAGCTGGGGTTTCCGTCGTTGCCAATCATTGGCCTTTTGTAGTATCACCATAGCACCTGTTACCAGCGGCTCGGTTCCTGGCATTCCCGCAGTAAAACCCGCACAACCATTTGCCAATGACCCATCAACCATCACTTCCAATATCACCGAGCCCTCTGCTGCTGCCCTGCCTTGCATTGACACAATGACACCATCGCCATCAACAACCTGAAGCTTGCCCGCATCATCCGAGTTTAAAATCAGTTGGGCATCTCCAGCCAACTCCGCAATGGCCGGAGCCTGATAGCTCAATTCATCACTACCAAATACTCGATAAACTGGAACCAGCAACCGCTCAGTATCAGAAGGCTGGAAAGCATCCGGCGTAAATGCTGTATCCACGCCCTCACCAGGAACGATCAATCGCACACCAGCAGACCCTCCTTTAATTGCACCACCGGCCTCATCTTGAAACTTCTGTATAGACTGATTGGAATTCCAACCCGGTGACCAGTTATAGGACATCAATGAACTCGGCAGCCCAACACTCAAACCTTCCATGCTAAATGACAGCGGAGTCTCTTCATCCACCGGCTGTTTAGGTTCATGAACAGACACATCGGCCCGCATGGCAGTACGGCCGCTGTAGCGCGTAGGTTGCCGTGGTATTTTTAATCCACGGTTGCGGAACTGGTGATCTGGGGCAGCAGCAGTGATTTCAGACAATGCCGCAATATCCTGGGAACAGGCTTGTTCCACCTGATCAAAATGCTGTAGCTCATTGAATCCGGTCAACCCCAATACCTGGCCTAACTCAGACAACCACTGCCAGCTGGCAAGTCTGTCATCTTCCGCTATAAATACCGGGTAATAACGTTGTGCCCGCCCCTCATTATTGACCCATGTACCTTCAGACTCCGCAAAGGTCGCCACGGGTAAGGCTATGTGTGATTTTGACAGTGTGGCATTATCCAGCGAGTCCAATACCACGAGCTGTTTGATATTTCCCAATAAGCGATCAACTTCCTCCGTCGGTGCTCGCCGATAAAGATCATTTTCCAGCACAATCAAGGTGTCAATATTGCCTTGTGCAACACTCTCTACCAATGCATCAAACCCTATACCCTCACCACCATCCAGCATTGCCACGCCGAGGCTATTACATTCTGGCACGCTCAAACTGAGCATTGTCTCTGTGCTGTTAGCTAGTGCCTCGGCTACTGCTGTAGCACTATCAATCACCGCTGAGTTCAACAAACTGGTACCCGACACAATTAAGGGGTTTTTCGCGGCTTTTAATGCTGAAGCAATGGTTCCAACCAATACCCTGAGATCCGGGTCCAGGCTATCCATGGATAAATTGGGAATGGGGTTTCCTGATATTTCTGCTGCGACAGCAAAACCCAATCTGGCAATATCATCGGGGGCCAATGAAATACTGGTTTCGGCAATATCATCCAGTCTGCTTTGATTAACTCCAGCGATAAACATTGGGCTGTATTGGTCTTGGGACAGGTTGCGAATTGCCGCATCCATCCAAGGTTCCAGATGCATTTCTGCAGCCAGTTCCAAGGCTTTATTTCGAGCAGCCTGACGTAGGGCAAGAGCTAGCCGTGGTGCAGTATTACTGACATCTTCACCAAGAATCAGTATTGCATCAGCAGATTCAATTTGATGAAGGGAGGGACTAATTGCCCGAGTTGTACTTAGGGTGTCGGCCACCTGCTGAACAAGCGTCCGTTCGGGGTCGCCCATACCTGGACAAAAATGTACGCCTCCCACAAGCCGGCGTAACAGGTAATTGGCCTCCACTGAAGCACGTGGAGAACCAATGGCAGCCACTGTTCCCTGCTGGCAGAAACTCGCCACCTGACTCAATGCATCATCTGCTTTAATAGCCTGATAACTACCATCTTCCTGACGAACACCGGCAAAATTAAGTCGAGTATCACTGTTAACAAAATCAGCACCAAAACGGCCACGGTCACATAAAAAATAGCCGTTTACTTGTTGGTTGTAACGATTCTGAATACGCTTTAATTTGCCATAACGCTCACCCGGAGAAGTATTACAACCCACGGCACAACCAAAACAAATAGAAGGCGCTGATTGTAAATCCCACTTACGACTGTAATCGTTTAACAGTGGTTTATCCGTGAACACTCCGGTAGGACATACCTCCACCAGGTTGCCAGCAAATTCACTTTGCAGTACGCCATCTTGATGCCGGCCAAAATACACATGATCGTGGGATGCCAGTGCCGCTAAATCCGTACCGCCTGCATAATCCTGGTAAAACCGCACACAGCGATAACAGCTAATACAGCGATTCATTTCGTGATTAATCAGCGGCCCCAAATATTGGTTTCGATGGGTATTCTTTTTACCACGATAATTGCGGTCACGGTGCCCAACCATCACCGTCATATCTTGCAAGTGACACTCACCACCCTCCGCACAAACGGGACAATCGTGGGGGTGATTCAACATCAATGATTCAATCACGGACTTTCTGAATTCACTGGCAGCTTCGCCCTGCAACGAGAGCCTTGCACCATCAGTAACAGGTGTCATACAACCCATCACAATACGACCACGGGTATCTTCTTCGTTCTGATATTGCACCATGGCACATTGACGACAGGAACCGATGGAACCCATGGAGGGGTGCCAACAAAAATAGGGCAAATCCAGCCCTAAATTCAGACAGGCTTCCAAGAGGTTTTTGCCTTCCTCCACTTCGTAAGCGGTTCCATCAATATAGATCGTGGGCATTAGGTACGCTCCCCTTGGACCTTTGTTATGTCTTGGGCCTTCATATCCGCAGCATAGGGGCAACACCCTTGCTCAATATGAGCTTCAAAGTCACTCTGAAAGTATTTCAATGCACTCTGTAATGGTTCCATGGCCCCGGGTGCCAAAGCACAATGGGTATTACCCATAGCACCAATATATTTCACCTGACGGACCAAGGTATCCAAGTCTTCCTTACGCCCTCGACCTGCTTCAATATCTTCCAAAACTTGGCGAGTCCAGGGCAAACCTTCTCGACATGGTGTACAGAAACCACAGGATTCATGGGCAAAGAAACGGATCAGGTTCAGAACCATGCCAACAGGGCAGGTTTTATCGTCCAGAATAATCATGGTGCCGGTACCCATGCGGCTGCCAGCAGCACCAATAGATCCATAGTCCATAGGTAAATCGAGATGCTCTTCTACCAAGAAATCCGTTGACCCACCCCCCGGTAAAAAACCTTTGAGTTTTCGACCCTCGGCCATGCCACCAGCATGTTCTTCGAGAATTTCACGAACAGAAGTGCCAATTGGTAGTTCCCAGCAACCGGGTTTTTTTACATAACCACTGGCACCATACATTTTTGTCCCGCTGTCTTCGCCGATACCTAAGGACTGAAACCACTCGGCACCACGATCAATGATGTGAGGAATATTACAAAGAGTTTCGACGTTATTAACGATGGTTGGCCGACCCCAGAGGCCACTAACTTGAGGGAAAGGTGGCTTGGCTCTTGGGTTGGCACGCTTACCCTCCAAGGCATTGATCAGTGCCGTTTCTTCGCCACAGATATAGCGTCCCGCACTGGTGTGCACATGCATTTCCAGATCGTAACCACTACCCAGAATATTTTCGCCTAGGTAACCTTTTTTATAGCAATCGACCAGAGCCTGCTCGAGCCGTTCGATGGCCACCACGTATTCGCCGCGAATAAAGATATAGGAGCGATCCGCCTCAATAGTGTAAGCCGCGAGAATCATGCCCTCAATTAACTGATGAGGATCACATTCCATTAACAACCGATCCTTAAAGGTTCCTGGCTCCATTTCATCTGCATTGGTGACTAAATATTTGTGCCCCGGTGTACATTTTTCACCCATGGGCACAAAGCTCCACTTCATCCCTGTGGGAAAACCGGCCCCTCCCCGGCCACGAAGGTTTGATGCTTTTACCACCTCCAAACAATCATTGGGGGTCATACCCGCCATCACTTTATGCAGAGCTCGGTATCCGCCATTGGCTTCATAGGCAGCCATGTCTGTTGGGGTTTGGTCTGGGCCAATATTTCGAGTGAGAACTTTTTCTATCAAAACTTTTTCCATCAGCAGTCCTCCCCTTCACCTGTTCTCTTAGCAAAAATCTGATCAATTTTTTGATCATCCAGATTGGTATGCAGATCATCACCGACCATCATCACCGGGGCTTTATCACAAGCTCCCAAACAAGGCACAGGAATCAAGGTGTATTGGTTATCGGCAGTGGTCTCGCCGTAATCAATACCCAATTTTTCTGATATTTTTTGTTTCACCCCATCGCAGCCACAGATCCAACAACTCACGCTGTCACAAAACAACACTACCTTGTCACCCACGGGCTGCCGATAAATCAGGTTATAAAAAGTGGCCACCCCCTCAAGGGCCTCGGGCGACATGTCCAGATAACGAGCAATGGCTACCAGCGCTTCATCAGAAACCCAACCTCGCTGGCTCTGCACAATTTTTAGTGCATCAATAGCAGCGCCAGATTTCTGTGGAATATGGGCAAGCTCCGCATCTATCTGCCGAACTTCTTCTGCCGATAATACGATATCTGACTGAATCAATTGATGCTCACTCATCGGTCTACATCCGCCATAACAAAGTCGATACTGGCAATAATTGTGATCAGATCAGCAATCATTAACCCGCGACTAATTAAAGGAATCTGCTGTAAGTGGGGGAAAGACGGTGTCCTGATTCTGGTGCGATATGACATGGTTCCACCATCACTTATCAGGTGGTAACTATTGTGGCCTTTGGTCGCCTCGATTAGTTGAGTGGCCTCACCCACCGGAATAACAGGCCCCCAACTGACATTGAGAAAGTGATGAATTAATGTCTCAATATCTTGCATGGTCCCCTCTCTTGGCGGCGGTGTCGTTAATCGATGGTCACTCTTATAAGGACCCTCAGGCATGTTATCCAAACATTGACGGATAATTTTCAAGCTTTGACGAATCTCTTCAATTCTCACAACGGTCCGATCATAGGAGTCGCCGTTATTACCCACGGGCACTTCGAATTCAAACTGATCATAACCACCGTAGGGACGGTCTCTGCGCAAATCCCAATCCATTCCTGTCGCCCGAAGTCCAGGCCCGGTAATACCCCAATCAATGGCTTCTTGCTGGGTGTAACAACCAATGCCTATGGCGCGTTGCTGCAAAATTTTATTCTGCATAGCCATCTTGTCGTAGTGATCCAGACGGGCGGGCATAGCATCAATAAAATCACGCATCAGCTTTTCCCAACCAATAGGGAGGTCTTGTGCTACACCGCCTATTCGGAACCACGCCGGGTGCATTCGCCCACCGGTAATGGCCTCGACAATGCCAAACAATCTCTCTCTGTCGGCAAACATATAAAACACCGGTGACATTTGCCCCACGTCTTGAGCAAAAGTGCCGTAAAACACCAGGTGGCTGGAAATACGAAACAGTTCGGACATCATAATGCGAATGACTTTGGCGCGATCTGGCACTTTGATACCGGCCAGTTTTTCCACTGACATGACATAGGCCAGGTTATTCATCACCCCACCCAGGTAATCGATACGATCGGTGTAGGGGATAAAACTATGCCAGGTCTGGCGCTCACCCATTTTTTCTGCACCGCGATGGTGGTAACCAATATCAGGAACGGCATCCACAACCACTTCACCGTCTAACTGCAAGGCTATCCGGAACACCCCATGCACACTGGGATGGTTAGGGCCCAGATTAAGGAACATATATTCTGTATCATCATTTTTACGTTCCATACCCCATTCTTCCGGGCGGAATCGCAGTGCTTCCTGCTCAATGTCCTGCTTATGTTCATCCAAACTAAAAGGCTCCATCTCGGTGGCTCTGGCCGGATGATCCTTGCGGAGAGGGTGCCCCTCCCAAGTGGGAGGCATAAGAATTCTGTAGAGGTTGGGATGTCCGCTAAAGTCGACACCAAACATGTCCCAGACTTCACGTTCATACCAGTTGGCATTCGGCCAGATATCGATAATGGTAGGCAGCTGAATATCAGGCTCGACCAAAGCCACTTTGATCCGAACATCCTCATTCCGGGTAAAGGACAACAAGTGATAAACAACTGTGAAGTCAGCCGCAGGCTGTCCCTCACGATGAATTCGCACCCGCTCATCAATACCAAACAGATCATGCAACATGGGAAATTTTGGCTTAAGGAATCGCAGTACATCCTGAAATTTGGTTTTATCTACCCAAAGGGTGGCTATGCCGTCAGCACAACACTGAATCTGAAAACAATCCTCACCGAACCGCTCATACAGTTCGGCGATAATGCCTGTTTGTTGCAGGGTTTCAGTTGCTTGCATAGACCGTTCCCAATTAATTTTTATTGTTAGTTTTTACACGTCTTTCTTATACATTCTTAGGCTTATACGTTTTTAGGGTCCCGTAATTCTGTTGTTTTCATTCTTTCTTCAGTCAATAAGTCTCTCTGACTGATAGGCGCAGGTTTAACGACCGTTTGATCACCTATCGCCCAACTTACGGGGCGACGCTCTTTGCCTATAGACTCCTGCAGCATGATCAACCCTTGCATTAAAGCCTCTGGACGCGGAGGACAACCCGGGACATATACATCCACAGGAATAAATTTATCCACCCCCTGAACCACCGAATAAATGTCATACATGCCACCGGAATTTGCACAAGAACCCATAGATATAATCCATCGTGGTTCTAACAATTGCTCATAGAGGCGCTGAATTACCGGTGCCATTTTTAAAAAGCAGGTGCCAGAAATAACCATCAGATCAGCCTGTCGAGGCGTGGCCCGAATCACCTCAGAACCAAACCGGGCAATATCGTGACGACTGGTAAACGCCGTAGCCATCTCCACATAACAGCAAGACAAACCAAAATTAAACGGCCAAAGAGAATGTCCACGACCCCAGGCAATGAGATCTTCCAACTTGGCAAAACACACATTACGACGAACATGCTCTTCTATCGGATCATTGCTATAAGTATCTCCGCTGCCATTGCTAGCGACCACCTCATCAGGGCGAGTTAGGCTCCACTTCATTTTCTTGTTTCCTCTAGTCCAGTACGGGTTTTTATGCCCCAGTCCAAAGCACCCGAGCGCCACTCATAAACCAGTGCTATTACTAGAATCACCACAAACACCAGCATCGCGAAATATCCTGACCAGCCCAATTCAAAAAAGGCGATAGCCCAGGCAAAGATAAAGACAGTTTCAAGGTCGAAAATCACAAAGAAAATAGCAATCAGATAAAATTCCACAGAGATACGAACCTGAGAGTTACCAACAGAAACGATACCGGATTCAAAGGTTTCACCCGTAGCGCGGTCCATTCGCCGCTGCCCCAGCAGCCAGGAAAGGCCCAACATGGTCAACACCAACATGATCACCATGACAAAGTAGACGACCAAGGGCCATAGTTCCCCGGGATGAACCACACTGGCGGCCTCACTCATCTGCCGACATCCTGTATAGAATAAGCACAAAGGCGCACAGCGTTCACATAGAGTGGCGCTAAATTTAATCGATTAATAAGAGGGGAATAAGAGGTATACGGGAACACCACCAAGCTGACCTGAGCAACCTGATGACAAAATGGTACTTTACTCCGAAGAGCTTTATCCCTAAGTCTTGGCATTCGATCTCCGATATTCTGGAGGCCACTCGCTCTACCGATACACTGACTAAACGAGTACTTCGACCTGACTTTTATAATTATTTAACAAAGAGAACGCCAAAAACCTTACAATTGATATAACAAAAATGCAATATCTATGGCGATTTTTATTTCAATTTCGGCAGTTAATAACGAACAAACCAGCAATTTAGGCATAGCCCGAACTGCTGTAGCGACAGCAAACGTTACTTAAAAAAGGAGGGGGGAGGAAGACAAGGTGTCCGAGTTAACCATGAGAGGAGTACGGAAAAACACAATATCGGTAATACTCCCCTTTTAGGGTCTCAGGAAAACGGGTGGCGTAAGACAATCGTTTCAACCCGGTCTGGTCCGGTTGAAACAATATCCACTGGGGTTTTAAGAATCTCTTCTATACGGGCAATATAGGCACGGGCATTGGCGGGTAACTGATCCAGAGATTGAGCGCCAACAGTGGACTCTGTCCAGCCTGGCACTTCCTCATAAACTGGAACCAAATCTTCGTAATCATCCGCGTGGTAGGGAACCCCGGCATCATTACCATCAGCATCGGTGTAAGCCACACACAGCTTGATGCTCTCGAGACCATCAAGCACATCCAGTTTAGTCAGACAAATACCTGAAACAGAGTTAATTCGGATGGCCTGCTTCAGCGCCACGGCATCAAACCAGCCACAACGGCGTTCTCGCCCAGTGGTTGCGCCAAACTCATGCCCTTTTTCACCAAGATGTTGCCCGACCTCACAGAAAAGCTCTGTGGGAAAGGGGCCAGAACCTACACGAGTGGTATAAGCCTTGGTGATACCCAATACATAATCCAGGTACAAAGGACCAAACCCACTGCCCGTGGCAGTGCTACCAGCCGTGGTATTGGAGGAGGTCACAAAAGGGTATGTGCCGTGATCAATATCCAGTAACGATCCCTGAGCACCCTCAAACATGATATTGCCACCATTTTCACGGGTACTGTGCAGCAAACCAATAACATCAGCGACCATCGGCTCCAACTCGTCAGCCCAAGCTAGAACTTTATTCAGGGTGTCGTCGTAATCTACCGCATCTTCATGATAGAAATCTGTCAGCATAAAGTTGTGGTAATCCATCAACTCTTTCAACTTGACTGCAAACTTCTCGCGGTGAAACATGTCACCCAAACGCAGTCCACGTCGAGCTACTTTATCCTCATAAGCAGGGCCAATACCCCGACCAGTAGTACCAATTTTGGCCTTACCACGAGCACGCTCGCGAGCTTGATCCAAGGCAATATGTATCGGTAAAATTAGCGGGCAAGCAGGTGAAAGACGAAGCCGTTCGCGGACAGGGACACCCTGTTCTTCTAGCTCGCTCATTTCTTTCAGTAATGCTTCGGGTGATAACACCACACCATTACCTATAAGGCAGGCGACATTGTCGCGGAGAATACCGGAGGGGATCAGGTGCAAGACGGTTTTCTTGCCATCAATAACCAGTGTATGGCCAGCATTGTGCCCACCCTGGAATCTGGCAACCACGGAGGCCTGGTCCGTCAGCAAATCTACTATCTTGCCTTTACCTTCATCGCCCCACTGGGTGCCAAGCACCACGACATTCTTACCCATCTGATTTCTCTAACCTACGTTAAGACTATTAAACTAGTAGTATTTAAACTGCTTCAACCTGAAACTTACCGTCCACCAGT
This sequence comes from Porticoccus sp., assembly GCA_011049795.1. The sequence goes on along the minus strand of DRHD01000290.1, from coordinate 282 downwards.
AGCAACTGGCGATCACAATGTAGTTCCTCATAATTGGGTTGCTGGCCGGGAAAACCACAAACCACACGCTCACCATTTTTTCTCAACTCAGCAATCACTTTTTGTTGAGCTGTATTTTCATTCTCTACAGCGGGTGCAAATACACCGCTGGGGATGTCATCCATACTATTAGATAGCTGAACCAAAGCCTGCAAACTCATATTAAACCCTGTGGCAGGACGAGATCGGCCAAAGGCCTCTCCCACATGGTCATAGCGACCACCATTGCCTATAGCCTGACCC
>DRHD01000289.1 GCA_011049795.1 Porticoccus sp. | reverse complement strand
GTAGCGACACTACTCGCGGCGGCACGTCCCACCTGGATTGGCGACCCCGTTGCACTACCCAGTAATGGAAGAGACCTGTTATTGGCCGTCGATATTTCCGGCAGCATGAAAGAAACAGACATGGTAATAGATGGTGATTCTGTGGACCGGTTGACCGCCGTTAAATATGTGGTCACCGACTTTGTAGAGCGCCGCCAGGGTGACCGCCTCGGTCTTATTCTGTTTGGCACACGACCCTACCTGCAAACACCACTCACCTTTGACCGTCAGACTATGAACACTCTGCTCGGGGAGGCACAAATAGGCTTTGCCGGAGAAAAAACAGCCATTGGTGACGCCATTGGCTTAGCAGTCAAACGTTTAAAACAGCGCCCCGAAAATCACCGGGTTTTGATCCTGCTTACAGACGGAGCGAATTCTGCCGGTGAGGTTCAACCCCTAGAAGCAGCTGACATTGCCGCCAGCGAGGGCATTACCATTTATACCATCGGTATCGGTGCCGATGTCATGATTCAGCGTGGCTTTTTTAGAAACAAACGTATCAACCCTTCACGGGATTTAGATGAGACAACACTCACCACGATTGCTGAAAAAACGGGGGGACAGTATTTTCGAGCAAGGAACCCGGAAGCACTGGCAGCAATCTATCAACAGCTAGATCAGTTAGAACCTGTAGCTCAGGAAGCAGAGACCGTACGCCCCACCAGAGCGTTATTCTATTGGCCCTTGGGTCTGGCCATGCTTTGTAGCTTGTTGCTCGTACCTATATCAGCACCTATGGCAAATCGTGGAGGCCAGTACTAATGGATTGGCTAGCCACATTGTCTGAATTTCATTTCCTACGCCCCCTCTGGCTTCTTGCCCTATTACCGGCTTTCGTTGCCAGCGGTTGGCTTTATTATCACCAAAAACGTAGTGGCAGCTGGGAGCATGTGATTTCAGCTGACCTCCTTCCGTTACTGCTGGATCATATCCCGGTAAAACAACGAAGAACTCTGCCATTATTGGCTCTAATCGGGTGGCTGCTTGGTTCTCTGTCCATGGCAGGCCCCACCTGGGAACAAACACCATTACCGGTTCACAAACAGGAAAGTGCGCTCGTTGTCCTGTTCGACCTGTCTCCCTCAATGTTGGCTCAAGACCTTAAACCCAACAGACTGACTCGGGCTCGGTTGAAATTGATTGATCTGCTTCAGCAGCGCCAAGAAGGCACAACTGCACTGGTCGCCTATGCAGGTGAAGCTTTTGTAGTAAGCCCTCTGACTGATGATGCCGACACGTTGGCAGCACTGGTTCCAGCATTGGACCCCAATATCATGCCCAGTCGAGGCAGTAATATAGAAGCAGCGGTAGAACAGTCTATTGAACTGATGTTTAACGCAGGGCGCACTCAAGGGGATTTGTTACTGCTTACTGACGATATTCCTCTCTCCGCTCGCGACACACTCAGTGAAACGATACGCAATATGGGCGACTTCCGACTGTCTATTTTAGGTGTCGGCACCAAGGATGGCGCTCCAATTCCACTAGGCAGCCAAGGTTTTGCCAAGGATAGCAACGGCAGTATTGTCATCCCACGCCTGGATACTGCTAGCCTTAAGAAACTGGCCCGCCGTCACGGAGGCCGCTATAGCAACCTTACCGCTGATGATACTGATATCAAACACCTCACCGAGGGCTTTAATGTCGAACCGGGCGCGCCAGGGAAAAAACTGGAACGCACCTTTGATACCTGGAAAGATCAAGGTTACTGGGCTGTGTTTCCCTTATTATTCATCCTATTGCTCGCTTTTCGAAGTGGCCTGTTAGCCTGTTTACTGATCACCCCACTTCTCTATGCACCACAAACCTCTTATGCCTTTGGCTGGGATGATCTCTGGTCCACCCCTAATCAACAAGCGGCTAATGCCTTATCAAAAGGTGATACAGAAACAGCTCAGGAACGTTTTAACGACACTCAATGGAAGGCATCAGCCGCCTATCGCAATAATGACTTTGAAACAGCGGAACAGCTCTATAACGACCTCTCTGTAGACGGGCATTACAACCGGGGAAATGCACTGGCAAAAGCTGGAAAGCTTAAAGAGGCCGTTGAAAGTTATGATCAGGCGCTGTCGCTCTCATCTGGGAGTGAAGACGCATCGGGGAGCGAAGATGCTAAGTTTAATAAAGCCTTAGCGGAACAATTGCTTCAACAGCAACAAGACTCACAGCAAAATTCGGATCAAGACTCTCAAAATAGTGACTCGTCTCAGGATCAGCAGAACGACAGTCAGAAAAGTGATGATCAGCAACAAAATGACTCACAAAATAATGAGCAGCAGGATCAGTCTTCAAACTCTGATAACAATCCATCAGAGGACGGTCAATCAGAGGACGGTCAATCAGAGAGTGAGCAGTCCGAAGACGATCCAGAAAACAGTCAAGACAGCACTCAAGACAACAATCAAAAAAGCGACGAGCAACAATCCAGTGCTGATGAACCACAAAATCAGGATGAGCAATCAACTGATAGCCCGTCAGAACAAGATAAAAACCAGCAGGAAGAAGCTCAACAAACGGGTGATGAAGAGCAACCCGCTGATCAAGGTAAACCGACAGATACAGAATCACAACAGATGACTGATGAGGAAAAACAGGCGATGGAGCAATGGCTACGGCGTATTCCTGATGATCCCGGGGGCCTATTGCGTGCAAAATTTCGCTACGAATCCAAAAAACGTCAATATGAGCAGCGTCGAGGCGTCAACAGAGCCCCTGACCACGATGAAGAACGATGGTAAGTAACCCATGATACCCACCTACTACTCCACAATACGTATTCTCCTGGCAGCCCTTTTTTATCTGGCCAGTACTGTGACTCTGGCTGACACCTTAACGGCCTCTGTAGATCGCAACCAGTTGGGTAAAGGGGAGACGCTGGAGCTCCTCCTCCAGTTTGATGGACAAACCACAAGCGACCCGGACTTCGCTCCACTGAACGGTGACTTTGAGGTGTTGTCCCGACAGAAAAAGAATAAATTCTCCCTCATGAATGGAAGCTCCACCTCCTACACCGAATGGCGCTTGCAGCTGTTACCCAAAAGAACCGGGAAACTGCAAATCCCCTCATTGAGCTTCAAAGGTGTGGTCAGTACGCCTATCACGCTTCAGGTTGAGGATCTCCCCCAGAGCAGAACCAGCACCACTACCATCAATCAACCGGTATTTGTTGAAACAGACGTGGACAAATCATCTGCCTATGTTCAGGAGCAGTTACTCATCACCTTTCGTATCAATGCATCGACCAATCTTCAAAGTATTTCCAGTGAAGAGCTGATAGTTAAAGATGCGTCTGTGATGAAAGTGTCAGAAAATCAATACCAGAAACAGATCAACGGCATCAATCATTTAGTGATAGAACTCCAATATGCAGTATTTCCGGAATCAAGTGGAAACCTGACCATTCCGGCAATCCGATTCAACACGGTGATTCCCGACCGCCGGGACCCTTACTCAAGCTCATTTTTCTCCCGTGGGGGTAAGCGACTTTTTCTCTACTCAGAGGAGAAAAAAATCACCATTAAGCCTCGTCCAACCAGTTACGGCTCCGCAGAGTGGCTACCTACCACCGCGGTGAGCCTCAGCGAACGCTGGAGTCGTCCATTGGCCGAGTTAGTTGCCGGTGAGCCTATTACTCGCACTATTTATCTCAGTGCTCAAGGACTATCCTCAGCGCAACTCCCTCCGCTTGATATTAATTCTGGCGATGGCTTTAAAGTTTATCCAGACCAACCACAGCTGAATGATGATGTTAGCAGTAACGGCGTTATGGGGACCCGAGAGGAATCCATTGCCATTGTTCCTTCCAGAGGTGGAAGCATTACCCTGCCACCGATCACCGTGCAATGGTGGGACACGGCCAGCAATCAAATGCTGGAAACCGTTTTAGAAGGCAAGACGCTAACGATTAAACCGGCAGAAAACACAATTTCTGCACCAGTATCCACGACAGAAATACCCAGCACGGCTGAAACACTATTAGCGGAAAAACAACAACCTAGTCTGGTGTTTTGGCTGCTCATCATTAGCAATGTTCTCTTACTAGGAACAGCCATCATTTTTCTGGTCCTTTGGAGAGCTGGTCGAAACAAAGCACTCACTGGGCCGGCACCCTCTGAGGAATCACCAGAACGAAAGGAAGCGACGCTGTTTAAGCAACTCCAACAACAGGCGAAGAAAAAAGACCCACGAGCTTTCCGCGAAGGCTTATTAGTCTGGGCCAGTGTTAGATGGCAACACTCACTGGTCACCCTTGACGATATTGCTGTCATCGCTAAGGACCCTCTATTAACCGCCGAACTACAGACGCTCGATCGTGCCCTGTACAGCCCTGAAGCATCAACGATGATTGATTTAGGCTCATTACTGAATCACCTGAAAAACATACGTAAACAATCAACACTAGAAAAGCCATCCAAGGGAAATCACTTGCAACCTCTATATACAGAGAGTTAGCAGCGCCTCATTCGCTTTCTTGAAACGGTAAGGCTCGCCTGTCATTAGTACATCCCCCTAGAATAGCGGCCGCCTTCTCTACGAAGGCAGTTCTGCTCCCAGATTCTCCATCAGTCATTCATTGCTATAAAGCCTGTCAAATTAAGGCGAAAAAAAAGGAGAGCCAATGGCCCTCCTGAAATGTAAAAACCCTAGAGATAAAAAAGGGTAAATGTCACTCTGTTCATCAATGCACTTTCCTCAAGATCATGTACTGACGGCGCCATTGTTAACCTTTCCACTCACTGTCACCTTGATAACGATCAAGTAAATTTGACCTCCCTCTGCCTAAAGGCTTTTTGAGGCAATCTCATAGGTATCTCTAGACAACTCTGAAGCTGCCAACACATTGGCCAACTGTTGACGCATGGCTTTCTGACGCCCACCACCGTAACGCCGCCACTTTGTCAGTGGGCTGAGTAACCTGGCCGCTATTTGAGGGTTAAGCTTATCCAGTGTGATCACGTTGTCCGCAAGGAACTCATAGCCAGAGCCATCTTCACGATGAAAATTAACTGGATTACTATTACAGAACACACCAATGACCGAACGCACCTTATTGGGGTTATGAAGGTCAAAGGCCGAGTGTGCCATCAATTGTTTCACTCTATCCAGGCCTTCCGGCAAGGAGCACCCAGACTGCACCTGGAACCATTGGTTGAGAACTAATGGCTCATGATGCCAATCCTGATAGAACTGCTCTAATGCGCTCCCTGCAGGCTCAACAGCCTCATGACGGGGGTCATTAACTAATGTCGCCAATGCTGACAGGCGATCTGTCATATTATCTGCTTGTGAAAACTGAGCATTAACCAATGCCAATGAATCATCAGCGCCGGCATAAGCCAGATATCGAAGAGCAAGGTTTTTCAAACTCCGTTGAGCAACCTCTTCTGCATTATGAATATAACCACCCTGTGGCTGATTCTTCTGATAGGTCGCTCTCCACTGACCGGCCAACACCAAACCAAGCTCGTGACACATAAATTGCCGCACATGGTGAATGGCCTCAACATCAATAACATCAGACAATTCTGCCAGCAGCAGCTCTGAGGGCAAGGTCAGCACCAATGCTTGCATAGCTTGGTCAGCCGAGGGTTCTTCCAGTACTTTTGTGAATGCCTTAATGAGGCATTGATCAAGCACTAAGGCCTTACCTTCTCGGTAATCTGCCATCAGCGCCTGCATAACCTGTATCGCCAGCTGCTGACCGGCATTCCAACGATTGAACCCATCACTATCGTGTGACATCAAAAAACCAAGCTCATCGAGGCTGTAGGCATAGTCCAATCTGACCGGGGCAGAAAAACCTCTCAGCAATGAGGGGACGGGGCGCTGATCGATCCCCTCAAATGTGACAACCTGTGCTTGCTCAGTAACTTCTACCACTTGGCTGGTTTCACCAGATGCTGACAATACTAGATCACCCTGTGCCGTCACCAACCCCAGTTTTACCGGAATATGGAAAGGCTGAGAATTTTTACTCGCAGAATCCGCTCGCTGGTTCTGCTCAAAGTGAAGTCTGTACCGCTGTTGCCCCGCATCGTACTCACTACGAACCGTTAATAGTGGCGTGCCAGACTGACGATACCAGTTCATAAATTGGGTGAAATCGCGGCCACTAACATCGGCCATTGCTGCGACAAAATCCTCAATCGTTACCGCCTGACCATCGTGCCGTTCAAAATAGAGGTTAGAACCCTGACGAAACAATTCTGGCCCAAGTAATGTTTGGATCATTCGCACCACTTCGGCGCCCTTCTCATAAATGGTCACCGTATAAAAATTGGAGATTTCCATATAGGAGGCGGGTTGAACTGGGTGGGCAGTGGGCCCTGCATCCTCGGCAAATTGTACCGTCCGTAACAGGTTTACATCCTCAACCCGTTTAACGGTTCGCGATCCCATATCTGCAGAAAATTCAGCATCACGAAAAACCGTAAAACCCTCTTTAAGGCTCAGCTGAAACCAGTCGCGGCAAGTGACCCGGTTACCTGACCAATTGTGGAAGTATTCGTGGGCAACCACCCCTTCTACACGCTTAAAGCCATCATCGGTAGTGGTTTCCGGATGGGCTAACACACAGGAGGTATTAAAAATATTGAGACCCTTATTCTCCATAGCCCCCATATTGAAGTCGTCTACTGCCACAATCATGAATAGGTCCAGGTCATATTCACGACCATAGACTTTCTCATCCCAAGCCATGGCATGCTTCAAGGATTGAATGGCATGGTCACATTTCTGAAGGTCCTTAGGTTCCACATACACACGAAGATCGACCTTCCGGCCACTACAGGTAACAAAACCATCCTCAACAACCGCTAAGTCACCCGCAACCAGGGCAAATAAGTAGGCGGGTTTTTTGAAGGGATCATGCCAAGTAGCCCAATGACGATTACCTTCTAGCTCACCGGTCTCCACCAAATTACCATTGGAGAGCAATACAGGTGAACTGGCTTTATCGGCAATAATCGTCGTGGTGAACTCCGACATTACATCGGGGCGATCCAGGTAATAAGTGATTTTACGAAACCCCTCGGCTTCGCATTGAGTACAGTACATGGTGCGAGACTTGTACAAACCCTCCAGCGAGGTATTTTCCCGCGGGCGGATAACCACTTCAGAGACCAACTCAAACTGGTCTGGCACCTGATGAATCGACAGGCCCTCAGAGGTCACGCTGTATTCATCCACAGAAAGAGCATGGCCATCGATAGCAATTGATTTAAGAGTAAGCTGCTGCCCATGGAGCTCCAAAGACTTGCCTTGAGAACTGCTTTGATCGCCGCTATCAGAGTTACAACCTGGGTTACAATCAGGGTTGCGACGCATACTCAGTGTGGCATGAACACTGGCATCATTTTCTCTGATATCTACACGAAGTACCGTTTTATCGATCAGAAACCTGGGGGCTTGGTAATCCTTTAAATCTATTGTGCCCAGTTGGGCGTCTTTCATGGCCATCATTAAAGTGCTACTTCCACGTGATATGCAGTGTATTTACGAATATTAATCACCCCGTTATCGAGTATCAGGTACTGCCCCTTAATACCCATCAAGGTGCCCTCTACAAGTGGGTTTTTGTCCATATTGTGGCTGGCCACCTTAACCGGATACTCCAACACAGGGTATTCAATATCCACTGGTGCCACATCATCTAATCGCTGGAATGCCTGAAGACCAAACTGTTCCTCCAGTTGTGTCATTCCCTTATCACAGAGGTCAAACAGGGCATCACGTGTGGCCGGCAAGTCCACAGGTGCAATAGCGCCCTTAAGCATTGTTCGCCAATTGGTTCTATCTGCCACATGCTGACGCAACAAGTCCTCGGCTAGGCCCGATTGCAGACGTGTTTTGACTCTTAAAATAGGAAGGGCCTGAACTGCACCCTGATCGACCCAGCGAGTAGGTAATTGGCTTTCACGGGTAATCCCGACTTTCACACCCGATGAGTTGGCCAAATAGACAATATGGTCCACCATACAGTGTTGCTCACCCCACGTAGGCTCTCGGCAGGTACCCTGTTCATAGTGGCATTTTTCGGGGCTAACAATACAGATATCACACTGAGCTAACTTGGTGAAACAGGGGTAGCAATACCCCTGATTGAAGCTCTTATTGCTGCGTCGACCGCAATGGGCACAGTGGATTACACCGGTATGTGTAATACGTATCACTTGGCCCAAAAAATCATTGAGTGGAATCAATTGATCATCTAGTGGGAGCTGGTACTCGACTGGACCGGCCAGTGCCACCTGCATTTTACGGAGGTGGCCCTCATGACAAACCATGGGTTACTCCTGCCACTTCAATGGCTGTTCGTCTTTGCTACTACTCTTACTGCTACTTCCCTTGCTACTACAGGGCTCTTTCGACTTTTTTGGCGCAATATACCCAACCCTCTCTTCCTCGGCTTTATGCCGGGCATCATAGGCAATAATCGCCTGTAAGCTTTGCTCGCGCTGCTCAATGGTCAGACGTGATCCATCTGGCCATTTCCCAAGTTCCACAGCACCTTTGAGGTTGGCATATATTTCTGGGGTAATTGAGTCAATAAGTTGTTGGAAATCCATAGGTGACCTCAAATTTTCAGGCGGGGATTATAGCATTGCCGTCAACCTCTGCCCTCATCATTCACCGTCAATCACCTTCAATCAAGAGACTCACTACGGCCCGCCCAACCGCCAAGTAACATGCCAGTCACCAAGCCGATAGCGTGAGCAGCATTGGCAATACTCCCGGTCATGAAGAGATCAATGAGACCACTCATACCAAGAAACAACCAGAACAGCATAAAGCCCAACAACCCTTTGGGTATTGCCAGTATCGGTCGTGGGGCAATCTTATGTCGAACCCAGATATAACCGAGTAATCCGTAAACCACCCCAGACATACCGCCAAATAGTGAAGGTCCACTCCACAGGTATTGGCCTAGATTCGAGGCAATAGCCATTAACAATACAGACACGGTCATTTGCAGGCTGCCAGTCAACGGCTCTATCCGTCTGCCAAGTTCCCACAGCCATAAACCGTTAAAAGCAATATGAAAAAGACCAAAATGCAGAAAGATCGGTGTTACCAACCGCCAATACTCACCATTTGCCATGGCGTTATCGGCGGTATCAAACTGGATACTGTCACCTACAATACTTAGATCTTGGAAGGTAAGCCAATGAATGAGCGGAAAGCCCCATTCAACAATTGCCGTACCCACCATACTCAGTAATAACAGCGAGGCGATTACGGGCATTTTTCGTAATTGCTCCTGAAAGCTCACGCCTCCGACAAGCTGGCGCTCCACCGCACGCTGTTGTCCATCGATGACTTCCAACAACCGCATCACTTGCGGAACCTGTTCAGGAAACTCTACCCACAATTCGGACGCCTGTTCCAGTCTATTGATTCTGTAGGAAATGTGTTGGGTATCCAGGGCTGCACACAGGTCACGCACATCAAACTGATATGAAAATTCTGCCACTAAAGTCCATGGAGTAGATTGGTCGGTCATCGCTAGCTTCTAGGGTCAGTGTCTAGTATTAGTGGTTACGGTCAGTGGAATCTAGTCGGCTGCCCCAGCCTAGTTTGGTGCGACAGGTTTCATAAAAATTGTGCCCAACAGGATGAATCAACTGTAGTTGCTGTTCCTTCTTATTAATACGAATAATATCACCCGGCTCTGACTGGAAGTCATTCTGCCCATCACATGTGACCTGTGGATGAAGCTCATTCAAGGAACCCACACGAATTTCAATATTGCTGTTTCCGCCAACCACAATGGGTCTGCTGGTCAGGGTATGAGGGTTCATCGGCACCAAAACGATCGCATCCAAATTGGGGTGCATGATCGGGCCACCTCCTGAGAGTGCATAAGCGGTGGAACCTGTAGGTGTTGACACAATCAAGCCATCTGACCGCTGGCTGTAGACAAACTGCTCATCGATGTAAAGTTCAAACTCCATCATCCGTAAGGACTTGCCAGGGTGTAACACAATATCGTTAAGTGCTTCACCACAACCCATGGTTAACCCGCTGCGTGAGATAGACATTTCCAACAAAAAACGCTTGGAAATAACATAATCACCCGCCAAGACTCGCTTAACTTGTGCTTCCATCTCACTGGGAAGAATATCGGTAAGGAAGCCAAGTCGACCCCGATTTACCCCCAATAACGGGATGTCATATTCCATCATGCTTCGTACAGCGCTGAGCATACTGCCATCGCCACCCACCACGATGACAAGATCTAGCTGCTGCGCCATATCGTCACGGTCAAATACGGGTAAATGTTTATTGTCGATGAGCTGAGCAGTCTTTGGCTCTAACAGTACGGTATACCCACTCTTTTCCAGAAAACTGGACAGCCGTTTTAGGGAGTCAACAATTTCAGGAAGCTGAATATTGGCAACTAAAGCAATTCGTTTGAAGTGAGCCATAGGTATATCAGAAGCGTCCCAACGATAAATGTCAACGGATTATACACGGCCAGCCAAGGGGTATTGGCTGTCGTTATCAACCTCTGTGATAAGGAATAAACCAGACCACAAGTTAACGTGTAAAAAATAAATTAATCATCTCATGACTTGGGGAAGTTAACACCTGTAATCCCAGCAGGAATATTTGATTTCCCTTCGGACGGGAACACCCAAAAAAAAAGCTCCCTAACAAGGGAGCTTTTAATATAATGGCGGACCGGACGGGACTCGAACCCGCGACCTCCGGCGTGACAGGCCGGCATTCTAACCAGCTGAACTACCGGTCCGTTATGCGTCTATAATAATTTGGTGGGTGGTACAGGGGTCGAACCTGTGACCTACGCCTTGTAAGGGCGCCGCTCTACCAACTGAGCTAACCACCCCTTTGAAAGAGAGCCGCATTCTACCGGAATCTCCTCACGTGTCAAACATTTCGAGTGTCCATTCTCTATACATCCGGTGGACATCAAATTAACATATACCACCAGCCAAAATGACTGAGATTAGTATGGAAATTTTTAAAGAATTCACCTTCGAAGCTGCCCATTTGCTACCCAATGTTCCCGAGGGACACAAGTGTGCCAGACTGCATGGTCATTCCTATCACGTCACAATCTATCTCAGCGGTGATGTTGGAGAAACCACTGGCTGGGTTATTGACTTTGGTGACCTAAAAATACGTTTTAAACCTATTTGTGATCGACTCGATCACCGCTACCTCAATGACATCAAAGGACTTGAAAACCCAACCAGTGAAAACATTGCTCGCTGGATCTGGGCTGAACTAAAACCGATACTACCCGAGCTCAGCAAGGTACAAATCCGTGAAACTTGTACTTCAGGCTGTTCCTACAGTGGCGACTAGCACTTGATAGGGTGCTCCTGTGCACTAAAATATTACTGTGAATGAGCACGCTTCGTCTAAACGACTATTTATTGCACTGCCCATACCCTCTGCGGCCAATCACTCATTGGATAAATACTGCCAGCAGCTTGATGAACAATATGAATCGTCCAGAATTAGATATACACCTATAAACAACCGTCATTTAACGCTAGCTTTTCTTGGACAGCTGGATTCCACACAGGTGGTTGATGCTACTGAGGCGGTGCAGCAGATTCAACACACACCCATATACTTGAAACTAACAGCGATTGAACGGTTTCCAGACGCTCAGAGTCGGATAATCACAGCACTGCCCGAGCCCTCCAGTCAACTCCGCTCCCTTCACCGCCAATTACAACAAGCGCTTGAACAGCAAGGTTTTCCTGGTATGACACGCCCTTTTAGACCGCACGTCACTCTGGCAAGAATGAAATACAATAAAGAGCACCTCGCCATAGCGCTCAACCCACCAATAGACATGATGGTATCAGAGGTCATTCTTTACGAAAGCCAACGCATAGATACAAGCACCGTCTACATCCCGCGAGCAAAAACAGCACTGAATAAATCCACCCCATCACGGATAAAAAAGAAATAAAGACATCGGACAGAGTAAGGACTATGGCTTCTCAAAGAGTAGCTGTTCCAAAGCCGGGCGAAGCTCCGGGTAGATGAACTCAAAACCTGACTCTAACGCCTTCCGGGGAACTACACGCTGCCCCGTTAACAACAGCTCGTCTGCCATTTCACCAAATAATAGCCGTGCCAACGGTGATGGCATCGGTAATATTGCGGGTCGAGACAATACAGAGCCCAAGGTTTTACTAAACTGCCTATTGGTGACTGGATTGGGTGATGAAGCATTGATGCCGCCCTTAATATCACTGCGCTTAAAACAATGAAAAATAAGAGCAACCACATCCTCTATATGAATCCAGGGCATCCATTGTTTGCCGGTCCCGAGTCGACCACCGAGCCCCAACCTGAAAGGGGTCAACATCCGTCCAAGCGCACCCTCTTCAGCCCCCAAAACAATAGCTGTTCGCAAGCAACAAACTCTTGTCCCAAGCTGGTTAAACTGTAAGGCACTATGCTCCCACTCCGAACATAGGTAGTGAGAATAGCTGTTGTGATGTTTCGCCGCCTCATCGAGTAGCTTGCCACCATGCGGGCCGTAGTATCCAGCAGCTGAGCCACTAATTAAGGTTTTAGGTGGCTCGGGTACTGTCTGGAAATATTCAAACAGTCTATTTGTAAGCCCCACTCGACTCTCAAGAAAAGCCTGTTTTCTTTCGACATTCCAACGACCAGATACCAGAGGCTCTCCCGCAAGATTGACCACATAATCAACCTTGTCCATTGAGGAAAGTTCTGTGAGGTTTTGGATGGCGGTCACACCCGGTAATCGGTGGTGGGCCTTATCAAGGCTTCGGGTAAAAGCGATCACCCGGTAACCCTGCTGCTGGGCTTTCTGGCAAAAATGAGTACCTATAAAACCTGTAGCCCCAGTGACTAAAATTGTTTTGTTTTCCATCAACTATTTCCTGCCACTACTCATGCCCCCTAACCATCTACATCAAAATGAATAATGGGAAAAAGAGGCTCTTAATAGAATTAATAACTTCAGCGTGGCTGGGCAATTATAAAGAGAATAATGGTAGGTGAAGTGAGCTAAGATGCCTCCTATTTACTATTTAAAGCCCCTAAGATACGCCGTGGCCTGATTTTTCAATCCCATAGAGACAGTGTAGCCCACGTGGAGACAGTGGAGACAAAAGAGCCTGAAGTTACCAGTGAATTGTCCAGACTAGACTACAGCCGTTCAGACCAACCATGCCAGTAACTCTTTTGTTTTATTCTCCATCAGCTCGAAAGCGGTGGCTTCCACATTGAGTCTGACCACAGGCTCAGTGTTACTGCTGCGCAAGTTAAAACGCCATCCATCAAACGACATACTAAGGCCATCAGACTGATCAATACTTTTAGCATCAGGCGAATAGTGGCTTTTCAGCTTCGCTAGTAAACTCTGGGCATTATCAACTTGATGGTTAATTTCACCAGAACAAGGGTACTCATCGATTCTGGGCTGAATCATGGATGATAGGCTGCTTCCCGTATCACTAATTAATTCAGCCACCAACAACCAGGGGATCATCCCGCTATCACAGTAAAAGAAATCACGAAAATAATGATGGGCGCTCATTTCACCACCATAGACTGCATCTTGCTCACGCATCACTTGCTTAATAAATGCATGTCCACATTTACTTTGTATAGGGGTACCTCCAAATTGCTCACAAACAGATTCGGTATTCCACAGTAATCGAGGGTCATGAACAATTTTTTCACCGGGGTGTTTACGAAGAAAAGCCTCAGCCAACAACCCAACAATATAGTAGCCTTCTATAAATTCACCGTTTTCATCAAACAAAAAACAGCGATCAAAATCACCGTCCCAGGCTATCCCAAAATCTGCTCCATGCTCCCTAACCGCATCTGTCGTGTGGTGACGACTCTCTGGTAGCAGAGGGTTAGGAATACCGTTAGGAAAGGTTCCATCGGGTTCGTGATTAACTTTAATAAATTCAAAGGGTAGATGGCTTTGCAGTGCATCTAGCACTGGACCTGCTGTGCCATTACCTGCATTAACGACTATTTTTAAAGGCTTTAACTTAGACCTATCCACATAGGTCAGAAGATGTTCAATATAGGCATCGGAGCAGCTCACCCGCCGATAGCTACCTCGTTCATCATTACCCGTTGCGGGAAAAACCGACTCTTCAGCAATTTTCTGAATCTCCAGCAAACCTGTATCCGCACTAATGGGCCTAGCGCCCTCTCTCACCAACTTCATGCCGTTATAATCGATCGGATTGTGACTTGCCGTCACCATAATGCCGCCCCCGACCTGAAGATGGTCTGTCGCAAAATAGATTTCTTCTGTACCGCAAAGCCCAATATCTAACACATCAACACCCTCATCTCTGAGGCCGTTCGCCAGCGCACACTTCAAGGTCGCGCTAGACGTTCTTATATCACCACCAATCACAACTGTTTCTGGGGCAAGCCAACGAGCATAGGCTCGGCCAATCAGGTAAACCGTTTCAGGGGTCAGGTCTTCACCAAGTTTCCCGCGAATATCGTAGGCCTTAAAACCATTAATCTTCATTTCTTATCCATATAAATTGTCCATATAAAAAAGCCCATACCAATGGTATGGGCTGGTCAATATCCTCTGTCTCTAATGCCTGGAACTATCCAGCTCTACCACTGTGGCCTTATGCTCAAGGCTGTGTAGATATTCCCTTAACTCATCACCAATTTCATCATGCTGCAGCGCATAAGCAATATTGGCCTGCATATATCCAAGCTTACTCCCACAATCATGGCTTCGCCCCATAATTCGGTAGGCTTCCACCACTTCATGGTGCAATAGCTCCTCAAGGGCGTCTGTCAACTGAACCTCACCCCCAACACCCATAGGTGTTTTGTCCAAGAGAGCCCAAATGGTTGGAGGAACCACATAACGGCCTACAACCGCCATATTGGAAGGGGCATTCTCTTGAGTTGGCTTCTCTACCATCGCATCAATTCTGGCCACACCACCGCCCAATAACTCAACACCGTTGCAATCCACCACACCATATTTATTCACGCTTTCCCAAGGTACCGCTTCAACCATGATCTGGCTATGGCCTGTGGATGAAAAATTATTGATCATGGCAGCTAAATTATCGACAGCCAGGTTTGACTGGTATTGATTCACCAGTACATCTGGCAACAAAATAGCAAACGGTGAATCGCCAATAACCGGCCTGGCACAACTAATAGCATGGCCAAGCCCCTTGGCATAGGACTGTCTTACTGAGATGACCGTGACACCCTCTGGAACGATGGCCCGCACCTCATCGAGAAGCTGACGTTTAACACGTTTTTCAAGCTGGGCCTCAAGTTCGAAACTTGTATCAAAGTGATTCTCAATAGAGTTTTTACTCGCATGAGTCACCAATACAATTTCTGTTATTCCAGCAGTAATAGCCTCACTCACCACATATTGAATGAGCGGCTTGTCCACCACTGGCAGCATCTCTTTCGGAATAGCCTTGGTAGCGGGCAACATACGAGTGCCAAGACCCGCTACGGGAATGACTGCTTTACTAACAACTGATGATTTCATCCCTAAAAACCTGTCTTAATGTGTACAATAAATCACCCGGCTGCAACAACCTCTGCCAGAGAATCTGATAGCTTTGCAAGATACCATATAAGCACTTTCGCCACCATTTTTAGGCCATTTAATTAAAGACGCAGTGAGCGCTGTCACGGACTGCTTGTCTTCTCACAACAAGACACCTCCCGGCTTTACCGCTTTTTGGGGACTACCGTTTCTTGGGGACCACTGTTTCCCGACACTACAATGTTCTGACACTGTGCAGGTAGGATCAAACATTCAAAAAGGCCAGTCTACAGCTCAATCGCAAACAAACGAAACAGCCTTTATCAATGACATATATCGGTGAAATATATCGGTGATAACATATACAGATGACATTGTTGTTCCCTTGCCCTACCAGTTTTTTTATACTGGGTCGTTTAGCTAACAAATAAATTGTCCTGAATGATATTTTTCACTCAGCTCGGGCGAGTACACACAACTGTTGAATAACTATAAAAACACCATTTAATAACTATAAAAAATGACAGGATCCAAAATGAACATGCATACACGGCTAAAACATCAGATCAAACAACTTAAACAGAATTCATCCGATGGAAATTACCCTCTTGAGGTATTGCTGGCCGTAGTAAGTAAAACCTACGAAGAAACGGATCACGAAAAAAACAACCAAGAACACGACATACAACGGATGTCAGAAGAGCTACAGACACTCAACAGACAAGTGCAGAGAGAGAGTGAATCCTACCTGTCAATGGTCATGAAAAACATCGTTGAGGGTGTCGTCACCTACGATGAAAATGGTCAAATACTTCATTTCAATCTCGCCATGGAGAAGATGTTTCAGACTTCCAGAAAAAACATGGCTGGCTGCTCTATTGAATCACTAAGCCAGGCTGATAAAGAGACGTTTCCAACGATTTATGATCAGTATTTTAACGGCACTTCAACTGGGCCCGCCTATGAGACCATCGCGGTAAACAACTCAGGTGATGTTTTCCCCATAGACTTAACCATTAGCAAGGTGGTGACACAACGAGGAGCAACTTTCATTGCTGTTGTCCGAGACATCACCGAACGGAAAAATGAACAAAAGGCTCTCATTGAGGCCAAAGAAAATGCCCTTCAAACAGCCCTCACAAAAACCAACTTCCTATCAACCATGAGCCATGAAATCCGAACGCCCATGAACGCGGTCATCGGATTGACCAACCTGCTTCTTCAGGAATCACCCCGAAAAGACCAAATTGAAAACCTGAATACTCTGAAATTTTCCGGAGAAAACCTTCTGGTTTTGATCGATGATATCCTTGATTACAATAAAATTCAGGCGGGAAAACTCAATATTGAACAAACTGAATTCAGCCTTAATGAAGTGATACACAATATAAACAAGTCTCTCAATATGAGGGCTTATGACAAGAAAATATCCTTACATATCGTCACGGAATCAGGCTTCCCGAATATAATCATCGGTGACCCAACGCGCCTTTCTCAGGTGCTACTAAACTTAATAGGAAATGCCATAAAATTTACTGAGAGCGGTAAAGTTACCCTTACCATCACATCAAAACAAGATACGGATGAACGCTGGGCTATTAACTTTGCTATTGAAGATACGGGGATCGGTATTCATAAAGATAAAATTGACACAATCTTCGACAACTTCACGCAATCCGATGCCAATACTACCCGAAAATTCGGTGGCACCGGTCTCGGCCTGGCGATTACAAGGCAACTTCTAGAATTACAAGGCAGCTCCATTCAGGTCAAAAGTATACTGGGCAAGGGTTCTATTTTTTCTTTCACATTACAATTTGAAACGAGCTCGGAGAGCAGCATAACAGCTGGGAATACCCCCGACGATCAAGATCTCATTGAGCATTTTGAACCGGTGAATGTTCTGCTGGTAGAAGACAGCCTAGTTAACCAGATGGTAGCGACCAAATTTCTAACAAAGTGGGGTTTGACTGTCGATATTGCAGAAAATGGTGCCGTTGCCATCGATAAAGTAAAAGAGAAGGACTACGCCGTAGTATTGATGGACTTACACATGCCAGTCATGGATGGCTACACTGCGGCCAAAAACATACGTGCACTACCGAATGAAAAGTATCAACAATTACCCATCATCGCACTGACGGCATCAACCAAAGCAAGTGACCAGTCAGACCTGAATGATGCAGGTATAAACACCTACATATCCAAACCATTTAACCCATTGGAACTGAATCAGAGAATCGCCCAATTTATCGAAACCTAAGCAGGCATGAGCCAAACTATTAGACCAAAACTATCACACCCAACCTATTGATTTATTAGATATTAACACTCAAAATATCACCATTGAATCCAGCGAAAATCAACCTTCCCGTAACACTGGCAACTAAAACCTCAAAGCTGTAACTTGCTGGCAACGATTTGGTATTCAGTTCCAATCGCTGAGAAAACCACGTCCATATTCTCCAGAGTATTTTTCTTGGCACGAAGCTCCAGGTTTTCAAGTAACTGCCCCAAGGCCTTTGCTCCAACATTTCTACTACTGGATTTTAAGCTATGGGCGGCTTTTTCCACCATTGGACAATCCTTTGACTGATAGGCTCGATCAAGGTCAGCCATCAGGTTTTTAGCCTCGACCAGAAAGATGGAAATAATCTGTTCATACAATGAAACATCTTCACAAATATTTTTTAATTGAGAAAGAGTTTCATAATCAATACCACTACCAATTTCATCCAACTGTGCATTTTCAGTGCTATTATCTTGAGTGTCAACAGCGCTTCCTTCTTCGTTCATCGAGGGCGTATTAGGTGCTGACTGCAAGTTATTAATTATGGTTTTTCCCAGTAAATTGTATTCGATAGGTTTGGTTATATAATCATTCATCCCGCTGTCTAAGCACAGCTGCCTGTCCTCCGGCATGGCATTCGCAGTCAACGCTATAATGGGTATTTCTGGCTGCCCACTCTCCTTCTCCATGGCCCTAACCATGCCCGTTGTCTGATAGCCGTCCATACCGGGCATCTGACAATCCATCAATATAATATTGGCGGAACATTCAGGGAATTTTTCTATCGCCTCCTCACCACTACTGGCAACCACCACCTCTGCACCCAGGTGCTTGAGCATAGTCAATGCCACTTTCTGATTTGCAAAGTTATCCTCTACTAACAGCACTATCACTCCATTCAGTATTTTTTCTGTGGTCCCTGTCGTCGCATCATCGGCTGCCTGTGTTGAAAATTCACCCCCGACACCTTTTTGTTTATCCATCGTATCCATAATATTACTCAATAGTGTTTTTTTCCGGATTGGCTTAATCATCACCTCATCAAAACATCCTTCTACATTTTCCTGATATATGGTGCTCATCAGAATCAACGCCAGTTTATAAAATTTCTGGTCACGTCGAATGCAGCTTGCCAAGGCCACGCCATCCATTTCAGGCATGGTGTAGTCTATGATCGCCAGATCAAACTGATGCCCCTGCTCCGCCGATTGATCCAAATAAGTGAGCGCCTCGTTACCACTTGAACAAAGGTGGCACTCAACACCCCAATCCGCAAGCATTCTGTTCAAGTAAGACTGGTTCGTTTGATTGTTGTCAACGATAAGCACTTTCAGGTTCCGCAAATTTTCTGTTATCTCAGGCCAGGGCTTAATCTGCTCACCTTTCGGCAACGTCACACTGAACGAGAAAATAGAACTCTCATCAGACTTACTCTCTAAACTAATAACCCCGCCCATGCGTTTAATCAGCTCTTGAGAAATGGTAAGACCCAGACTCTTTCCGTCAAACTTACTCGTCGTTGCACTTCCAGCCTGTGAATAGGTGTTAAAAACACAGCCCATCAAGTCTTCAGGTGTACCAGTACTAGCAACTTGTACGGTGATCTCAACAGTTTCATTGGTGACTGAACCCAACTCGGCAGCCACCACCACTTCGCCTTCTTCGGTGAACTTAACCGCATTACTCACCAGATTAATTAACACC
>DRHD01000288.1 GCA_011049795.1 Porticoccus sp. | reverse complement strand
TCAGACCGACATTAGCTCTTGAGGGTGTGAAGTTTTACCTTGTTCGCATGGGTTTGGGATTGATTTCCGACAAGATTTGTTGGGTCATGTGTTATATCGGTATTGGACTGAGCACCAGTCGTTGAAGCGATATTATTCTGGTACAAAGCAACGGTGACTTCTTTGTCCGCGGTTATCGATTCGTAAATTATCTCGACTTCCAGCTTGTCTTTGACCGTCTCAAGCGAATGTTGACCCATCCAGAAATCAAGCTGTTGCAACAGGCTGCTCGACTCCACTGTGGTTGCGCTCGGCGTCTTGCCGCCGGTAAGGTACGACTGCGCACCGCCGCTGGTAATCATTGCACAGCCCCCGGTCAGGCCGGAATAGGCATAGATGCCCGCCCATATCTTTCGCAGAGGCTGATAAGCTATCTGTCGATGAACCGTCGATTCACCTGTATTGACCGCGCACCACCAGTATTCATCCAGCGACGGAACCCACACGCCGAAAGAAGCCGTCAATGTTGACTGCAAAAAGTACGTGCTCTTGGTGGAGTCGTTAATGTCTATCACACCTTTACTCAGGCGGGAAAGCGCATTATAATTATCAAGCAGCCACACGCCTTCCCTGTCGGCCCCAAACAACCCATGCGGCGTGTGTGCCAAAGTCTTATCGGAAATCAATCCCAAACCCATGCGAACAAGGTAAAACTTCACACCCTCAAGAGCTAATGTCGGTCTGAGATAACCGACCATTGTATTTGTCCACACCCATAGTTTACCATTAAACGGATAAGCACCGATAACAGTCTGACCGGCAAGTTCGGCCATTTCGTAACTGGCTTGCCCCTGGACATTATTTGCCAAGAGCGGCATCATGGGAAAAGTGCTTGTCAGAGATGAAGATGCTTGCGGATCGCGGGTCTCGTAAGTAAGCGTGTATTGCTGCGCCACTTCACCGGGACGGCCCGCCGAGGACCAGTAGACCTTATTGCCGACAAAGTAATACATGCGGTTCTCGAAGGCTACGAGATAATCGACCCCCGTGGGAGGCGGCGTGCCCCTGCCTTCATATTTGTCAACCAACTCGGAGTCGTGAGCGAAATCGTCCATCGTCATAGCACTTGCATGATAAGCCAAATCGCCTATGAAATAGAACTCATTTGGCGCGTTGATTTCACTGTCCGGCTCGTATGTTCGTTTCGTCCTATAGACACGCACCCTTGTAGTTGCCATACGTTTACTGCCGACAGACGGCGAATGGGTCAAGTCCGGGCTTATGCCTATCGTGGGATACACGGCCGAATCAACCCCGCCAACCGTAGACCATTGACCACACACCCAATCAGAGACACCCGAAGGCAGGCTTTCAACTTGACGTGCGGTGTCGTACAAGGTGAACATATAGTAATAAGTACCTCGCTCCATCCTGCCCCCGCTGTTTCCGCTCAGGTTGTTGGCGGCGGATATGCCGAAGGTTACGACGCCCGCACTTTCAGCGGCGCCACCCTTTGCTGATGTATATGTAAATGTATCAGCATCCGTTACTGTTATTTTGACGTTGAACTCATTGAAATTTGTAGTACCCGTGATGTTTACATAATCATCAGTGGTTAACCCATGTGCAGAAGCGGTATCGACAGTAACGACCGAGCCGGGAGTCGTGTCATCAATAGCCGAAATCGTTGCCACTATACTGCTGTCTGGTTTGCCCAATCCGGCCTTGTCCCAATCGGTAAATTCCGTTTCCCCTACTCCATCCCACCATGAAACCTGCCCGGAATCAACATCGGGATCAGCGAAATATGCGTATTTGTTCGGCCCAACATCGATAGAACTGTTCGGCGTCAACTGGCCCACTATCGTTTGAACATCCTTGATAAAACATTCCTTGAAATGGACTCCTGTTCCTTCAGGAAGGTCTACTTGGTTCGCCCCACTAACTACATTACCCAGCGCCGCCGCTTTGTCCCATATTCCACTATCGTTTATCCGGCTGTTCTGCGCGTCGAATGCAGCGAACTGACGGTACTCCGCAGAGCACGGGTTAAGTGCGTTGTTTATGCCTTGGAAGGTATCGACAACAGGATTTATTCTTCGCGTGCTCACGATACGATATTTACTCCGTAATCCCTAAGTTTCCATGGCGCTTTGCCACTGTAACCATAGGTCGGCTTGGCGATAATCGGCATGTAGCTCGACCGGGCATGGGCAAAGGCTCGGTACACTTTCTTCATAAAGTCGGCGCCGTAGAGAACCGCCCCTTTTGAGTCCCGGTCAACCTGGGCAAGCCGAACACGAAGGGCGTCGGTCAACAGCCACACGCGGGTATCAGGCCATTCGGCAACATCGGAGGCGTTTGTCAGTATTGCCGGGTACGTGCGATAGGTGTAATGCAAAGTTATCGCAGTGGTCGGATCGGGATAGACCAACATCTCTATCGAAGGCGCACCACTGCTCAACGTTTTGCGAAGCGCGTATTCGGTAGGCGGCCCCGTTGCGCCGTGGTATCGTTTTTTTTGTAACCAGTCTTCTAATGTAATCTCGTCAAGTGGTGGAGGCCGGTCAGTCCTTACGACTATGCCTAATCGGGATATTCTCGTATCACTGAGCGTTTCCACATTATTGTCAATCGTAACCGTACCTGTCGATGTCGCTCCTGTCTCTGAGGATGTATAAGCGATGTGAGTAGTGTCGGCAACCGTGGCAATAGCAACGCTTGATTCATCGTAGTTGTCGGTTCCCGAAACTGTTATTATATCGCCCACAGCAAAGCCGTGTGCAGCAGTAACGAGCGTAACCGTACCGCCCGCCGCAGAAACACTTACAATCGATACTGAACGTGCCGGAAAAGTAACCGACCCGTCGCGACCAATATACTCAGGCCATTCGGCCAACGTGGCAAGCAGTTGAAGCGTGTCGTTGATAAACTGAGTCAACTGCGCCAGACCCGTAGTTCCCGTGTCATGCCAGCCGTGATATTTGCAGATCGTCTGTAACTGGGCTAATGTCCGTCCGCCTGAACTCGAAGCCGGCGAACCTGTTCCGTATTGGACCATAGGTATCTCCTAATCCGCAACCCACGCTTCACCGTTATCGCTGAAACTCCAGCCGCTCTTGGTCATCCAGACATAATATGTTATGCCGGAATCCAGATAGAATACAACTTCCCCATTGTCATCGGTAACGCCGGAAGTTATCAACCGGGCACCCGCGGAATCTATCGTCAGCCACACAAAAACATCTGGAATCGCATTCCCACCCGCAGCCCCGGTGTCGGTTACGATATACGTATTGGCCGTACCCCCGGCAATAGCCGCAATAGCGTTGTAGGGCATGTCGTAAATACGAATTATATCATCCTGAACAGGTGTAAAACTAAGTGCTCTGTCGAACGTAACCAGCCTGCCACTGGTATAGTCCTCAATTCGTCGCGTTTCTGCATGACCATCAGTAGCATCAGTAACGGAAATCGTCTGGCCGTTGTATGCGTCGTCTGAGGCTGTCCCTGCTTCCAAAGTAACATAAGTCGTTGCATGAGTCGCAGAGGTCGCATCGGTATTGACCGCCGCCAACAGTGCAAGCCACTCGGCAGCAGTGTCGAACAGGCCGATGGCGTCCCTGATTGACTGTAGTGAATCGGTTGTCTCGCTAAAATTGCTCCAGTCTCCGTCGGTTGCTGCAAGCTTAGCCATGATCGAGTCATCGGCGGGGTCATCACCATCGGCAGCATAAACAAGATGGTCGAGTTTATACGTTATAATCGCATTATCAGCTTCTGTGTTCAATGCATCAGTGGCGTCGCCAGTCTCGATTGTTACGACATCGACTGCCCCGGAAGTTAATTGAATTTGTCCCGTCCCCGTACCGTCCGACACCTTAATATAGCCCGATGCCTGTTGAATATCAGAGCCGTCAAGTTGCGTTACGTTACCCGGCGGGCTCAGTTCGACTTCAAGTGTTTCCTCGAACGCCCCGCCATCACCGTCAACTAATATCAGCTGCACCCGCTTACCAACTCCACCGTCAAAGGCTGCATCCGGCCAGTCGACGCGATATCGGCCTCGGCCCACATGAATACATCGACCATCAGTATGTGCAGTGGTCGGTGTGGCAAGCACACCCACAAAAACGTCTGCTGATATTGCCACCTGGTCCTCGATATAGTACATCTCAAGATTGGCAATGGTAATACCGGTATCCATCGTGCCCGCTGTCTGATCTCGCATTACAAAATACGTGATAACATCCGTCGCCCCGTTCTCAACCTGTATGCCGGATGCGAATCCTGTCAACATTAAAAATAATGCAATGCAATATCTCACTGTTTACCTCCAGACTTTCCTTGCTTGCCGCCAGTTTTGTCCGACCGGATTGCCCGCATCAATGCACCAATATCTATCCCCCCCACCGGCGGCGAATACATCAGCCAGATCGGTTCCTGCTGCATGGGCAAGTCGCGGTTGATGTAGAGGTCGAGGATTTCGCTGGCGGAGAGGGCACGGTTGTAAATGTTAATATCGGAAACATCACCGCCCCACCACGCAGGAGTACTGTCATACGTCTTGCCAATGAACCAAGAGGACCCCATTGACATATTGGATAATTGAGCATCACTGCCACCAATAGTTTCCACAATCCCATCAAAGTAACAATTCACAGATGTGCCGCTTCGCACAACAGTTGCTGAGTGCCATAATCCATCATCGTAAGTCCCAGTGCTTGTCGCATCTATTGAGCCATCCAAATCGTCGTCCCTTGCAAGTAGCCGCACTGTTCCATTTGCATTACCGCGCAAAGAAATGGTGGGCCAAAAATCGCCCGGAGCGTCAGCAACTTCAATCATCCCACCAGCACCGCTGGCATGAAATTGTGTGCTTTTGAACCATATAATAAAACTCCAGTTAGCAGAGCCGAAGTTCAACTCTGAAGCGTCGGGAATTGAAACAAAATCTGACGTACCATTCAAACTCAACCCATTGCCTACCCACGTCGGCCCCGTGATCATACCGTGATTCCTGTAAAACGATTCATCAACAACATTACCAGCCTCAATCCCCCGCCAATAGAATACAAGCCCATCGGTGCTCCAGTGGCCGAGGTTCAACATCTGGCCGAACATCGGCTCACTGTCAAGGAATTGTGCTTGTCCGACATTCGCAGTCAGGAGTAACGCAAACAGGATTATGCAAAGCTTTTTTTTCATATTCCGGTAACCTTTGAAACGCGAGTTGTCCAGTGAATATCAGCGTCGGCGTCTGTGTTGTTTATCAGCACACGAACCTGTGCAGCCGCCATTGGAATTGCTATCACTTTCTCGAAGACGAAATCCCATACGTTTAAGCTGTCAGCATGGGACCGTATCAAGTCTTGAGCAAGCGTAACGGTATGAACGGCGTTTACTACAGTCTTGACAGACTCTGAATTTGCCACCGTTCCGTCAACAATGAACCACTTGCGGGCCGGGACATCGAAATCTCCGGTCGTTGCATCAGTCAGCGTTATCGATGGGTCGCCTGCATTAGCAGTCGCGTCGTTGATCGTTGTCGTTGCGGGGGTGTCTCCCGTCGTTGTAAATCTCCTAAGCAATACCCAGTCATCGTCCGCATACGAAATCTCCACCAAAACGTCAACGCCTGCTTGTGCCTGAGCGTCAGTGTATGCGATCTCAAGATATACTTTTGTCTGGTAACTTGCAGAAATATCGTGGTTATTGCCGACAGCAAGTGTGGCTGCACTTAAAGCCTGCCATGCGTCCACTTCAACAATCGACGTGGTTTTGGTTATCGCACCGGGAAGCGGCTGAATCAACAACAGCAGAAGTAATGTTAGTGCTAATATGATTCGTTGTTTCATGTTGTCTCCTATAGTCCTGTTACCTTTGAAAGTCTGGTTGTGTAATGGATACGAGCGTTCGCGTCTGTGTTGTTTATCAGCACTCGAACGTATGCAAAAGATGCTGGAATTGGCAAAATATATTCATGGACGATGCTCCATACAGGGTCTAAATCAGCATGACTTCTGATAAGGTCGTGGCAAATCGTAATATCATTTGCCGCCGCACTCTTTGTCCGTACAGATTCAGATTCTTCAGGATTACCGCTATTATCTTCGATAAACCACTTCTGTCCCGGCGAACCAATATTACTCCCATCAATGACACTGATTACAGTTTGCCCAGCAACCTCAACGCCATCTAAAGTAGTAGTATCAGCTTGACCTATCGGCGTTGTGAAGGGCTTAGCCAATAAAGTCCAGTCGTCATCGCCATAGGAAACTTCAATGGAAACCTCCACTCCATCCTGAGCATCAGTATCGGTGTATGCAATTTCCAGATAGAGAATTGTATCATAACTGCCGGAAATATCGCCAGCATTGCCGACATCCAAAGTAGCCGCCGCAACTGCCTGCCAAGGGTCAAGTTCAACTATCGACGTGGTTTTCGTCAACGCCGCAAACGCAACGCAACACAGCGGTATTAAGAGCAACAGGATTGCAAGTTTTAGTCGCTTCATAGACTCAGCCCCGTATCAATTTGGCTTCGAGCCGTTTCGTAATCCGCGTGATTGAACCGAGCAGCGAGAGCTTTGTAGGTATCAATATCCGCCTGCATCCTTTCCCCGATCGACTGCTTAAC